>CAZHNH010000059.1:0-15174 GCA_964533695.1 uncultured Nitrosopumilales archaeon
CAGTCTTGAATAGAGTGGTCCCAGGTAGAGCCAGAACGATTAGATAGACGAGAAGCCGATTAGCTGAAAGTCAGCACCTATGGGCTCGTTTTGGGAGGACCTGTGGAAGCGAGAAGAGGAGTTCCTCCTCTCGGCCAAGCAAGAGTTTCGCCATGGCGCATCTGTAGTCGGTGTCTCGACCATAGCCAGCCAGTTCTACTGTGAGTACAAGGTCGAGAACGAGTTCGCATTGGGAAAGGTTCCCACCGAGGTGAAGGAGAGGGGGACCGAATTGCACGATGAGCTGATTCCAGGCGTCGAAATCACGGGGGAGGAATTCGTCAGACTGGTCAGGAAGAAGAAACCCGCATACGCTGTGCTGAGGGTTTGGGGGAATGTAGGAGGACTCCGCGTGGTGGGGATGCCCGACCACATCGTGTGGTCCGAAGGCAGGCCTCTTTGGCTGGTTGAACTGAAGACGACGAGAGGGGACCCGGGCATCCTGTGGGACGATCAGATGATTCAAGCCAGAATCTACGGCTTGCTGCTGGAACAGATGGGGTTCGACACCACGCAGCTCAAGCTGGCGGTCGTAAGGGTCAGGAGTCAAGGGCTGTCAGAAGACGACAGAAGGGAGTGGACGCTGCGAGTTTCAGAGGCCCTGATGAACAGAAGGACGGCAGAGTTGGAATCGGAGTACGGCGGGCTGATGAAGATACACCTAATCACACACGACAGGAGCGCCGCTGAGGCGAGCGTCGCGGCAAAGAGCGCGTATTGGAAATCGGAACGGGAGCCGACTTCGAGCACAAGCGTCGGGAAGTGCCGCGCATGTGAATACAACCCCGCCTGTCCGAAGTCGCTGGACAAGAAGGCGTGAGACCTTGGCATCGTCAGGGAGACGTGCATCAGGTGATTGGTGAGGGGCTGGTTCGTTGAAAGAATCCGGAGGAAGACAGCCGACTTATCACAGCATGACCGAGCTGAGGGCCGACGTAATATCGTGTGTGAAGTGCGCTCGATTAGTGAAATACAGAACGACGCTGCCCGTTCGCGCGGCATTCAGCGAGCAGAGGTACTGGAGGAGACCTGTGTCCGGGTTTGGGGATGAAGGGGCAAGGATCGTCATTATTGGGCTCGCTCCTGCGGCACACGGCGGAAACAGGACAGGCAGGGTGTTCACCGGCGATGCGTCCGCGAAGTTCCTGATGAGGTCGCTGCATGATGCTGGCCTGGCGAACAAACCTTCGTCGCTATCTGCGGATGATGGCCTTGCCCTCGTTGACTGCTACATGACGGCAGCCGTCAAATGCGTTCCTCCGGGGGACAGGCCGACCCCCAAAGAGTTTCTGAACTGCAGCGCGTACCTCAACGCGGAACTAGGGATCCTTTCGAAGGTCGAGGCGATTGTCGCCCTCGGGAGCCTTGCGTTCGGCGCGGTTCTGCGATGGGCCGCAAGTAAAGGAGCAGAAGTTTCCGGCTTGAAGTTCAGGCATGGCCTCGCGTGCCATTTCGAGGGCCTTCCTGCAATCTACGCATGCTACCATCCAAGTCCAAGGAACACATGCACCGGCAAGTTGACGAGGAGGATGATGACCGGGCTCTTCAGAAAGGTAATCAAGGACCGTAACGCGACTTCATGAAGTCGCGTATGGTGATAAAGACCGAGAAGAACGTCTACGATAAGCCTGAGGTCTCAGACGGAAGACGAGTCCTCGTCATGAGGTTATGGCCGAGAGGCATCTCGAAGGACAAGGTGGACGTCTGGATGAAGGATCTTGGGACCGATTTGGAACTGATAAGGAAGTGGAAGGCCGGCGAGTTGACCTGGGTTGAGCTGTCGAGGAGGTACAATGCCAGCCTCCAGGGGAAGGAAGACGCATTGAAGGAACTCGCGCGTGAATCGAGGGAAGCCACGATAACATTGCTCTGCGGCTGCAAGGACGAAACGCACTGCCACAGAATTCTTCTGAAGCGAGCGATCCAGAACTTCGTCTAACCGAAGTGCTGGGAGGACTGTAAGTTCGGACGCTCACCACCCATCCCAGTGGATGAGCTCAGCGATGGGCTGCCTTAGGCCAGGCCTGAACTTCGAGCCCTTGAAATAAGCAACGGGGACTAGACCAGCCTGCATTACTGTCTCGTATGGAACGCCGAGAAGGTCAGCTGCCTCAGCTTCCCGGTGTAGATGGATGGTCGTGAACGTCATTCCCAAGCCCCTCGCCCTTCCTGCGAGCATGAAACTCCAGACCGCCGGGAATATGGAACCCCAGCGTGCCGCTTGCGCTGCGACTCCGACGCCGTCTGTTCGACCAGAGATGCACGGGATCACGTGAACGGGAACCTCGTGAAGGTGAGCGTTCAGGTACAGCTCAGATTCAAATTTGCGTCGCATTGCAGAATCTCTTGAGCGGTCTCCTGAACCCGACGCTATGGCAGCCTGAGGAGACGCAAAATAACTCTCCGAACACTTCCTGTAGATCTGCGCCAGCGCGCGGCGTTTCGCTTCGTCGGTGACCACCACGAAGTGCAGGAGCTGCCTGTTGCCGGCATTGGGAGCTTGGACCGCAACAGCGATGCAATCTTCTATGATGTTCTTGCTGACCGGACGGCTAAGATCCAACCGCTTCCGGACCGCCCTTGTGGTTGTGAGGAGTTCGTCGGGGGTAAGACTGATCACGTTGGGAATAGGCTCTTGATTAAACATAAAGCATTTGGAAGATCATTGTAGCGCCTGTCAAGAATCCAGGGCTTCGGCGTAGTCTGACAAGGCAGGCAGCGCGGTCGAAGGCTCTTTCAGAACCGGAGGGAACTTACGCCGGCGGATAGCATTACTCTGTCCTCCACCCAGCTGAGGACCTGTGCCAGTTCTTCCTTCTGAGTCGCTTCGAGCTCTCTGTCCTGCAGTTTCATCCTGCTCGTCCGTATCACCCTTCTCTTCACAAGAACTTCCTTTCGAACCGCAAGACCCAACTCGCTGCAGAAGTGGATGAGGGGGAGCGTGTCAAGGTAGATGCCAAGTGCCTTCTTCAAATCGCCAGCTACAAAGGATTCGTACATTGCAACCAGATACTCGGGCGTCGGGGAAGATGTCATTATACCAACCGCGCCGTGGACAAGGTCCCAATAGGACTCTCTTCCGTAGAAGGCGCTGAAAATCTTCAGACTTCCACCCGCGGCCTCCCGAATGCTCGTCAGCTTCAAAGGAGTAGGCGGATCTTCCAGCTTAAGGTACTTCGCATTCGAAATCTCCCTGCTCAACCTGCTGATCAGAGACACGGACATCTTCGGACGGTCATTTTGCGGGAAGTCTTGTATGACGATCGGTATTTCGATCGCATCTCCGACCGAAGAGAAATACTCGAAGACTGCTTCCTCATTAGGGACGTCGGGTCTGGTCTTCAGGCGTCTTGGAGGAGGAATCATCACCGCGGAAGCCCCTAGGTCCTGGGCGTTGACACTGGCTTGGATGGTTGCCTGGAGGCTTTCGTTTCCTGAGCCGACGACTATTGGCAGCTTTGCGCCAATCGATTCGAATGTCAGCTGTAGGATTCTCTGCCTCTCACCCTCTGTGAGAAGGTCCCGCTCCGCCGACTCGCCGAGCACCGTCAGCCCGTTGACGTTCGCCGCGAGATAGTATTTCATCAGGCTCTGATGGCTTTCTGCGTCCAAGGTCTGATTGGCGTCGAGCGGGGTCACCGCGACTATGAACGTTCCGGCGAACTGCCGAGTCACGGTCGTTTTGGAAGAAATTCCGGTATTAAGCCCTCTGTAGAAAGTGTTGCCATACCTGCATGACTGATAGCCAAATCGACAGAGAAAACAACCCCATAAGACCCATTAGGACGGGGCAATGCTTCGATTTGAGCGGAAAGATTGTGAAGCGCAATCAGTGCCTCAGTTCCGCGAGGCGCAGTAATTGACACGCCGGTTTGACATTGTGGTAGTTGGAGCCGGCATCTTGGGCGTAGCGTCTGCTTTCCACCTGATGCAAAACAACCCGAAGAAACAGATTCTGATCGTAGACCGGTTTGGCGCTCCAGGTCAGGGAAACACCGGGAGGAGCAATGCAATGTTCAGAAACACGTTCTCATCGACTGACAATCAAATCCTTTCGAACAGTTCGATCGACTTCTACCTGCATATCCAGAACGAGATGAAGGTGGACTTGGGGCTGCAGCAGATTGGTTACCTCTGGTTGATGAATGATAGACAGTTGTCGGAGAGCGAGAGGTCCCTAAAGGAGATGACGAGGAACGGGATTGATTATCGCAGGCTATCGAAGGAGACACTCAGGCAGCTGATCCCCAGCATGATGACGGATTTTGGTTCGGACGAGGAAGCGAATATCATGTCCCTGCCCAATGTCGATGGAGGAATTTTCGGCCAAAAATGCGGGAGGCTGGATCCGGACAGGCTCGTCAGATACTATGCCAAGGAGTTTCAAGATAAGGGGGGTCGAGTCTCATACAACACAAATGTGGAAAGATTGCTCATCGGACCTTCGGAAAAGCTCGGTATCGAAGGCGAGCCATTTGTCTGGCAGGATTCCATTGTTGAAGGGGTTCAAACGCGCGGCGCACTCGATGGTGTGGTGAAAGCTGACGTCGTTGTATTGGCGTGTGGTGCTTGGGGGAACGAGCTCTTAGGGCCTGCAGGAATCGATGGCCACGTCGTAGCCAAGAAGAGGCAGCTCTTCAGCTTGGAGGCTAGCGGTGGCAAGGGACTGGGGGAGTTGCTTCGAACGAAGGGGTTCAACAGCCTGGGCCTTCTTCCGATGATGATACTGCCAAAGGCTGGAGTGCACTTCAAGCCGGTAAGCGAAGAGGGTGTCTTCTGGACGGGATGTGAGGACGAAGTGAACAGGCCAATCACCCACGTCCCTGACAGAGATCTTGAAGGATATCTTGCGGAACGTGCATTCTATGAGCGGAATGTCAGTCCAGTTCTTTCCGCGTATTTCCCAGCATTTCGAGATGCGAAGATGAAGGCCATGTGGGCCGGACTTTATTCATACAATACTTCTGACTATCTCCCTTTCGTATTCAGGTCGAGCAACCTGATTGTAACCGGAGGGGACAGCGGCAGTGGCATCATGAAGGGCGACTCGCTGGGGCGGATAGTCAACGCAGCCTACAGGGGAGAAGAGGAAGCCATGCTTTATGGCGGAACTTGGTACGGGACAGAAAAGATTGGCTTCGAGAGGAGAGACGTCGAAAGAGAGGAGTGGGTCATATGACTGAGCCGCGCAGAAGTGTTGGGTCGGGAGCAGTGGTTGGCACGAATATGCAGGTTTAAAACACTGAATCTTTGCCAGAAGCGCTGCAATGGCTAACTGCTCGAAGTGCGGCAAGGAAATCTCGGCCGGGCAAGAAGTAAGAAAGGGGTTCTGGACCAAGAAGTCGTATCACAAGGAATGTGCGACCTAAAACTATCAAGTCCATAATCCGCGCAAAGCCCGTCTTCGGCCTCGAACCGGAGAGCCACGATTTCCTTCATTGTTGATTAGAATTTTTTCCTGGCTCAACCTCCGGTGGCATCTTGTTTCATCCCGCAGAATTTAAAGCCGGGCTGGGATGGCCGCAGTCTGGCATGCCAGAAATCGGACAAAAAGCTCCCGAATTCTCTCTGTATGATCAGGACAAAAAGGTGAGGCGAAGTTCAGAATTCATCGTAAAGGGGCACAAGACGGTGATCGCCTTCTTTCCTGGTGCGTTCACCGGGGCCTGCACTCAAGAGATGTGCACATTCAGAGACATGTACGGAGAACTCGAGAAGATGAAGGGAAGCGTCGTAGGAATATCGGTCGACGCTCCGTTCGCCCAGAAGGCCTTCGCGGACAAGAACGGGCTGACCTTCCCACTGCTCTGCGACTTTCGAAGGGAGACCATACAGAAGTACAACGTCGTGTGGAACAACCTGGGTGGAGTCGAGGGGTACGTGAGTGCGAATAGGGCAATCTTCGTAGTTGACGATCAGGAAAGAATCACATTCAAGTGGGTGGCCCCCGAACCTGGGAAGCTCCCTGACTTCGAGGCCGTCAAGCGGGCTCTGCAATAGAACCCGTTCTATCTGAATCTGAGGCGGGCCCGACGCGACTCGGACCGAAAACAGTCCCCAAACTGGTATCAAGGGTTCGTTTCATCAAAGGGCATACTCCATTGCGGGACCAGGCGGGCTCGAACCGAGTTTGATTCAAAATTCGGATTCGGTAGAACACCGTAGGCACGATGGCGAAATGCGAACTACTCGGCCCAAGAAGGAAGTCCTCATGCATAACAAACCGTGCCGTGGGCCGTCTCCGCGCACCACGGATCTAAGCGGATTCTTTCCCCATGAATTCGTTCAGTTTTTCGTAGCTGCCGAACAGGACCCTGATTTCATCGGAATTCAGCAAAGAAGCCAGCCTTCTGACCATGTCGTCGTGCATCCGCTTCGCGACCGCGAACTGCTTCCTGCCTTCCGGCGTAATCTCCACGTGCACGACTCTCCTGTCCCCCGAGCCTCTCACGCGCTTGACGAAGCCTTTCCCCTCCAGCTCGTCCGTAATGCCGGTAATGGCGGCCTTCGAAACCAACGTTTCGTCGCCGAGTTTCGTCATTGGCGTTGGGCCCGCGAGAGACAATTGTTGCAGCATTCGGAACTCGGTCAGCGTGAGATCGACACGTTTCAGTAATTGCTCGAAGAACTGAGGCATCTTCTTGCTAACAAGAGTCATTTCGCGCAAGACATCCTCTATACGAGGAGAAGATTGCTCGTCCATCGCCAAATCGACTTGCTGGCTCCTATTTATGGTTAGGACTGCGATGGTCAAGTCTTAAATAGTTCAGTGCTTGACGGTCTACAGGTATTGATTCTGGTCATTGGTGGTCTGAACGGCTTCGTGGGCTCGAACACCACAGAAGCTCTGGTGGAACAGGGCTTTGATTGCGTGGTGACCCGACACGAAAACGCGGAGGTCCCCAAGTTCCTGGACAAGCACCTCAACCGCCATGTTTTCGTCGAGCGGGTGGACGCAACTTCGGTCAGGGACCTTCAAGCGGTTGGGGAGAAGTACAGGATCGATGCTATCGTCGGCTTAGCTGGAGGTCTTGCCTCCACTACCGGTAGCCCAACACCACGGCTGAGAGCGTACTTCGACATGCTTGCAAGTGTATTCGCGGTTGCAGAGGAATGGAAGGTCAAGCGTGTGCTAATGTCAAGCTCAGGGGGAGTGTACTTCGGACTCTCCGGAACCGTGAATGAAGATCATCCAGTCCTTCTTCCAAGCGCCTGGGGCCTCCTTGCTCATCTTAAGATCGTCGAGGTGGCCATGTCCGAGTTTGCAAAAAGCGGCATTGACACCGTCTGCGTTCGCTTGCTTGGAATGTTCGGCCCCGGCCAGGACCAAGCTGTCCTGCCCCAACGGCTAGTCCACGCTGCGGTTGCTGGAGAGACTCCTAATCTGGACGGTGTGCCATTTGGAAATGCCGAGGACTCGGTCGACATGATGTACATCAAGGATGTAGGCCGAGCAATAGCACTACTTCAGAAGGCAGAGAAGCTGCCCCACAGCGTCTACAACATATGTTCAGGGAGGCCGACTTCCAGCCGAGAGGTGTTGGAAGCTGTAAAGAGAGTGGTCCCGGGGTTCACGGCAGACCTTCTGAAGGGTCGCAGTCCGTTTCCACCGCTCCCTATGATAGACAGCGGGAGACTTACGATGGATACAGGCTTCAAGCCCAAGTACGACATACAGTCTGCCGTCCAAGACTACGCAGACTGGCTCAAAGCGGGAAACCCGAAGTAGTGACGTTCAGCAGCCGCACAATCGTCTCAGAGCGTACGAAGTTCCAAAGCCCTTGAAATGCGCAGTCAGTAGCATCGGTGGATTAAGTAAGGCAATGCGATAGGATGACCAGGACGTGACCTTGCCTGTTGCGTTCGATCGTCGGCACGCGTTCTTGATTTTCTGGCGATGCCCTATGAATCCGAAGAACACGGAATGAATTTTAAGGATTCGCTGCAGTCACACTTTCGAATTCGCCTCGAACCTTCTCAAGGCTTATGTTGGTGCATCACGTCGCCTTGGCCTGAGGCGACCCAACTTTGCAAATCGAATGCTATGACCTAAAGCTTGACGTCGACTTCGAAGAATCCTACGTGCGGGGGACGGTCGACATCGATGTCGAAGGGGCGAAGAGTTCGCTCTCCCTTGATGCCGTGGACATGGCCATCGAAGGAGTCCAGGTCAATGGCACCGCCTCGACTTTCAAGTTCGACAAATCAAAAGGGACACTGACCATCCAAGGAATTCCGAAAAGGCAGAGTGTGGTTCGTGTAGACTTCTCCAAGAAGGTCACGGACGATGCCATCGTGGGCCTGTACAAGTCGAAATACGGCAAGCAACACCTTCTCGCTACTGACTTCGAACCTGCCCGGGCAAGGTCCCTCTTCCCCTGTAGAGACGACCCGTCCTACAAAGCGGTGTTCAAACTCAGCGTCGTGACCCGGAGCGATCTTTCGGTGATATCGAATACCCCAATCGCGTCTAAGAAAGAAGTGCCTGGTGGTAAGACAAAGTTCCTCTTTGAACCCACGCCTAGAATGTCGACATACCTCTTCTTTTTGGGCGTCGGAAGGTTCGAGGAGGCGAAGAAGAGATCCAAGGGCGTTGATTTCATCGCCGCCTCAAGGGCCGGCCTGGCGACGAGTACGAAGTTCGCTCTTGGCGAAGCCTCCGCCATCCTGAACGAGTACGGCAATTACTTCGCCATACCCTACCCTCTTCCGAAGCTCCACCTAATCGCGCTTCCTGAGTACCGTGCCGGGGCCATGGAGAATTGGGGGGCGATTACCTTCAGGGAGGCACTGCTGCTGGCGGACAGCGCCTCGAGCACCTCTGATCGCCGCGGCGTTTCACATGTAGTGGCACACGAGATAGCGCACCAGTGGTTCGGCGATCTTGTGACAATGAAGTGGTGGGACGATCTGTGGCTCAACGAGAGCTTCGCCACGTTCATGGACCACAAGATTCTCGAAGACCTCCACCCCGAATGGGACAACTGGAGGGAGTTCCTGCGCGGGAGCACCTTCCCTGCATTGAACGCAGACGCCCTCTCCGATACCCACGCGATCGAGACGAAGGTCAAGAAGGTTGAGGAAATCGAGGGCATCTTCGGCGCCATCGTTTACGGCAAGGGGGCCTCGGTACTGCGGATGATTGAATCTTACGTGGGAGAAAGCGAATTCCGGAAGGGAATCTCAAACTATCTGAGCAGATTCAGATACTCGAACGCTGAAGGGGCGGACCTCTGGAACTCCCTCGGCAAGGCTTCTGGACTACCGGTGTCGAGACTCGCCCGCGCCTGGATAACCATGCCCGGGTTCCCTGTCGTGCGCGTCACGGTGTCGAAGAGGAGAGTCAACTTCAGTCAGACGAGATTCAGGTTCAGGGGCAAGGCGAAAGGGGAAGTCTGGCCGATTCCCTTGACATTCACCGCCGATGGGAAGTTCCAAAAGATGTTGCTCGACCGCGCTTCTGCCTCGATGAAACTCGAATCGGGAGAGAGCCTCGTAGTCAATCCTCGGCGGACAGGGTTCTACAGCGTCCTTTACGACGACGAGGGATACCGCCGGATTGCTAAGGACTTCTCGACGCTCCACCCTCACGACAGGGCGGGGATCCTGAACGACCTGTACCTTTTCATGCGGGCAGGCTTGGTCGAGCCCAATCAGTATTTCCGTTTCGTTTCCCTCTGTGGCGACGTTTCCGATCCAATGACCACCGAAGCCGTAGTCGATCAGATGGTGAACCTGAGGGCGATAGCGGATGAGGCTCCAATCGTCCACCAGAGCTACTCGCAGTTCTATGAATCCCAGTACCGGAGACTTGGGCTTCACGCAAAGAAGGGCGAAGAAGAAAACGTGGGGGAACTCAGGGAGACAGTCTTGACTCAGCTCGCCAGGACGAGTGTCAGTTTTGCACGCGAGCTCTCCCCGCTCTTTGACGACTACGACTCGGTCGACCCTGACTTGAAGTCCGCCGTTGTGGTGTCCTATGTCACAGGGGGGGGAGAGAGTGCGTTCGACGCGGTGGCGAAGCGCCTGACGAACGAGAGCAGCGAAGCCGAGAGGATAAGGCTCTACCGCGCTCTGACGTCCATCCCAGATCCAAGGCTCGTCGAACGCGCCCTCGAGCTCTCTGCGAGCGGCAAAGTGAGCAGGTCCGACTCCGTGTACGCCGCCTCGTTTGCTTCGGTGAATCCGAAAGTCAGGTCGACAGTCTGGCAGTGGATGACAAAACGGTACAGCCTGCTCATCAAGACATATGGAATCGGAGTCGCATTGCAGGCGGCGAACTCGGTAGTTCCGAGGTGCGCGGTCGAGTTAGAACCGGAAGTACGCAAGTTCTTCTCAGGGAAGAGGTATGAAGAGGGAGCAGACACCTTCAAGCGAACATTCGAGCTCCTCGAGGTAAACTCAGCTCTACGCAAGAAGCTACTGGCCGCGTGACCACTTGGAATTGGTACCTGATTCAGAAGCTGAGGACCTTGCTGCGACAGATCGGACACTACGCCAAAGGCTCGCACTGGAATGCGTTCTATGCTTTCTTCCTATCTGCTGTATGGCAGGAACATCTATTTCGCTATCGTTCATTCGACCGAAGTGAAGACTTCAGAAGAGCGGGCCCCGATCCTTCGCAGTCAGTATAAACACGCATTCTTCATGCCCCCTCTGCCTGCATCTCGTCTCAGTACCTACGAGTTCCCTGTCGAAGATGCAACTGAATATCCCTACGGCCATGCCCCTCAGGAACGAACAGGTGCGCTTGCAATGTGTTGGTGTGGAGCACTCGAAACACTCTCGTGATGTCAACTTCAGACCCATTCCTGACGAGTCCGCGGTCGCGATGGACTGTCCGTAGCCGAGCGCGCCGACCAGGGCGGCCAGCTCATCCAAGCGAGACTCTGGATGGGGCCCCATGATCTTCTTGTAAAGCGGCCCTCTGACCTTTGCGTAGTTCAGGCCTTCGGTGTAGAGCATGTACTCCCCTCCGCTTCCCAGCGCCCTTACCACTCCCTCGAAGGTCTCCGATAGACCTCTATTCGGGAATATCAGATAGGGCTCACCGGCGCCAGCCCAGAAACCCGTATGGAACCTGTCAACCAGCAGGCCATCTTTGCTATCCCAGACTCTGCAATCGGTCACGTGAGGCAAGTTCGATGTCAAATCTCGTATCGACTGGGCAGATTCGTTCTCGGATAGGACTCTGCCAAACCCACTGAATACCGCCGCATTTTCTCCCGTTGAGTAGCTTGAGGTGCCGATGAGGTTGACCTTGCTGCTCAATTCGCTTAGCAAGGAAGCCAAAGCCCCAGGCTGGTCTGTCAACGTGGCAACGATGTGGACGGTTCTCTCGCCCACCGAATAGTAAAACGGAAAGATCCGCCTCCTGTTGAGCGGTTCAAGGGCGGGCTTCGGGGACTGCATCTCTGAATGTTTTTCCACCCTATTCTTAATTTTATTATGGAGTACAGAGACGGTAGTCGAATACGAATCAGGAGTTCATCCTCTGTTCTTCCACGAGAGCCAGTGAGAGAGACTCGTTCCTTTGCCCCAGTGCGGTGTACCCGACCATGTCGGTGAACATAATTGCTGCAAGTCTTCGCTGGCCTTGAGACAACTCCTTTCAGTCAAGATGTGGACCACATGATAAATCCATTGTGGGGTGTTGGTTAATAGTTCAGAATGTCTGTTGGATAGCTTGTCCTCTCGGGTCAGTCGTGCGTCGTGACCCACGGGCCGACTGCTGTAGCAAACAGGACGGCCGCTTTCCTTTTCGTGAACTCGTAGTGAGGCGCGTCTGCGGGAATGATCAGATAGGAGCCCTCGGAGAACGCTTTAGCATTCGGTCTTGAGAATTTCGATCCCATTCCCAAGAAAAACTCGCCGCGCACTACTGCGACATTCAAGTCTCCTGAATGGTGGTGGACGTGTCCAACGTATCCCGGCGGAAGGTAGAGCGCGTAGGTGAATTGTCCCGCTGTCTCCCTGTTCCCTTGCAGGAATGAAGTTTTTGTTCCATCCTCCTTTGCCTGCTGCCACTGGATGTCCGACCAGCGCCATCCTAGCAACTCTCTTTTCGGCAATTTCAACCACTGGTCAGTTCCCCTTATGTGAACTTTCCTACCCCAACCGAAACGACTCGACCCCCCACGGAGACTTGAATCTTTCCGGCTTCTTTCACTGCCTTTAGGTAGATCCTAGATGGCCGTCCGATTTCATGTCCTTGGTCGACCTTGGCATCAACGGTCTCGTTTCCAAGGTACTTGTAATGCGCGAGATATGCAGCCAGGCATCCGTTGCCGCTGCCTGTCGCCGCATCCTCTGGCACTCCGAACGCCTCGACGAAGACTCGGACGCTGAAGTCATTTCCTTGATCGCGGGCCTCTGGCGAGAAGACAAGGATCCCATCCTCTCCCGTCTTCTTCAGAAGTTCGAAGTAGGGCTTCTTGTCGACTCTGCAGCGCTTGACCGCGTCGAGGTTACGCAGAGGGACTATTATGAACGGAACGCCAGTTGATACCTCGACAACTGGAAACTTCGAGTCGATGTCTCCATGCTCCAGTCCAAGTACCGCTGCGATTTCATTGGCCGCCAGAGGGGTCTTCCCGAATGTCGGCTCTACCTGCCTCATCCAGACTAGATCCGCTTCTCCTCCCCGACCATAAAAGAAGGTAACCGGAATCTTACCGATCTTGAGGTCAAGCGTCACTTCTGGCACTCGTTTCCCCAAGACGAACTTCTGGATCACATAAGCAGTTCCCAATGTCGGATGGCCTGCGAATGGAAGTTCCTTCATCGGTGTGAATATCCTCGCCTTGAATAGATGTCCGCTCTTTTCGGCTGACTTTTCGCTTGAGATGAAAGTCGTTTCGGAGAAGTTGAACTCGCGTGCTATCTTCTGCATCTCATACGTGGAGATCTTGTTTGCCCCGCGCACTACTGCGAGCTCATTTCCGCCATAGAGGGATTCTGCGAAGACGTCAACCAAATGAAAGATCAGCCCGCCTGCTTCGGAACTCTTGTTATCGACTTTCAAGTGAGCCGTGCAAAAGTGAACACCGAATTTAAGACATTCTCAGCTTTTGTTGAACAAATTCGGCATTAGAAACCAGCATCTGGACAATCGTCACGAATGGAGGTGACTGACGGGACATTTATGGACGGATGTTCCGCAGTCAGGTAAGCCGCGAGTAAACATGCTAGAGTGGTTCTCGGTTACAAATTGGCTATAGTGGAATCTCGGTCACCCTCGAGCCGTTTCTCGACATGCGATTTGAAGTTTGGCGAAATCAGCGGCATGCGCCCTCTGATTATTACTACTCGCTTAAGCCATCCTGCAATTCCGCTTCGTCCCTCGTCCTGCTGAAACGTTCCTAGTCTTGCTGAGATCCTGTACCAGCCGAAGCTATTATTAGCCCAAGAGGAGGTGCCCCTGCTGCAACTTGGTCGACAGAATCCTATTCGCCATCCGCCACTGTTCAAAGCTCGCCGTTCGACCAAAGGAAGACCTACGATTTGTTCACGCATTGAAATCTAGCGCGAGATGTACAGAGGGGACCACCGCGTGAGGACTCGAACTCTGACGATAGGACTCATCATCCTAGTAATTGGAATCGCTTTGGCAGCCGTGGGTGGATACAGCCTACAGAGTAAAACGACGAGCATAACGAGTTTCACCCAACACAGCGCGGGAGAGTACGTCTCGGCAAGGCTGGTCCTAAACGATTCAGTGGTGGTTGTTAGATCACCCCCAAGCGTCGGCGGGATGGTTCCTGCTCAGGATGTCAGCGAAGTGAGCTCCACGGATATTAGCTCGTATGCGGTCCCCTACAATTCGAGTGCTGCTTCGTCTGAGACCTACCTCGGACTTCGGGGAGACTTCAACTATGTTGTCTTCTCGTCGGTACAGCCAACTGCCAAGATCGAGGTCACGGGCACCCTCTCAGAAACCGTCACCTTGGGTTTGCTTGTGCTCGCCGGCATCGTCTGCGTGATCGTTGGGGTTATCGTCACCATCGTGGGCGCCGTGAGAAAGAATCCCGCGAAAAAGGAGGCTAAATCAGATGACGAATACTACGCGAAGCGGGACAATACTCCTCAACCATCGAGGTAGGCGCCTGGCCACGGATTCGACATAACCGGTGTCGGCCTTTGTTATCGCTAGCCATGTAGAGAACTGAGCGATTAATTCATGATACACGCTAGGGTCGGCTGCATAACGACAAGCATAAAGTGAGAGTGTAGCGAAGTAAGGCTGGTTAATTTGGACAGGGATGGATGGAGAATAGTAGCCGGTTTCATCCTGCTTGTCCTTTCGGGGGTAGTAATCCGAACGGTTGACATCATTCCTTCGAACATTTCCAACGTCCCGCCTCCCAATCCCCTAGCCATCATACTCGTAGGAGTGGGAACCATCGTTCTTAGCATCGCAGGAGTCATTCTCATGTTGATGCCTCTTGTGCGGAAGGTTATGAACTCCCTCGTGAAGCGTCTAACCGCTTGAGTTAGCGTTCTTCACGAAATGGACTGACCGCGAGAACGCAGCCACAAGAGCAGTAGTGTCGTTGGTTCCAAGGATCACATATTTGCCTGAGTTCAACTGGAGCACGAGGCTCGTAGAGTTGTCGGAAACAACGTAAGCGGTAGCGCCACTTTCGAGAGTGAATACGCCGACGTTGAAGTTACCAGTGTTTGTTCCATGTTGTTTCGATATTGTGAGGTTGCCAATACCTACCTCTCCCACGTATGCGTTCCGTATCTGGTTTGAAGTGATGTTCATGTTTCCCGTTCCGCCGAAAGAAGGCGAATCGATGTAAAGGTAACCATTACCAATTGTTATTGTAGACGGTTCACCGCTGAAATACGACAATCCTAT
The DNA here is from genome assembly GCA_964533695.1 of uncultured Nitrosopumilales archaeon. Lineage (GTDB taxonomy): Archaea > Thermoproteota > Nitrososphaeria > Nitrososphaerales > Gagatemarchaeaceae > UBA183. The sequence continues at coordinate 14,903 of CAZHNH010000059.1, forward strand.
TCCCACTCCTATCACTACGATGCCTAGAGTAAGCAATGTGATGAAAGTCCGTCTTATGCTCTTGGCACGCCTTCCGGTTGCCAGGGCGAGCACTATCAGGGCGGCCCCCGACACTACCAGTATGACGAGAGGCAGCGTGTTCACGATGGACGGAGGCTGAAGTGTGAACTCAGCGACCATTCTAAGACACTGCCATTCCGGAGGCTACTTGACGGACCATACGAGATACACGACGTAAGCTGCCACCCAAGCGATGCCGAGCACCATAGGGA
>CAZHNH010000060.1:0-8720 GCA_964533695.1 uncultured Nitrosopumilales archaeon
GGAGTCATGATGGGGATTCTTGCGAACGGAAAGGATGCCTACGACACAACCCTACTGCGTGAGTCGCTCACTCGAGCTGAGAGATATGCCTCCCTCGATTTCGTCAGGGAGGTCAGTGTAAAGGGACCTGTAGTCTATGGAGATGGCGAAAAGCGACTCGTCCTGATTGACTGCGGTGCCAAGCTCGGCATAGTCAGGAATCTCCTAACCAGAGGTTTCCAGGTAGTGAGACTGCCCTACGACTCGTCTTATTCCACTGTGATGAAACACGATCCCGCAGGGGTGGTGGTGAGTAATGGGCCCGGCGACCCACAAATGTGCCAGCAAACCGCCAAGACCGTTGCATCTTTGCTCGACGCGGAGGTTCCCGTTCTCGGCATCTGTCTGGGGGAGCAAATAATCGGGATGTCTCAGGGCGTGAAGACCTTCAAGCTGAAGTATGGCCACAGAGGGCAGAACAAGCCCTGCATCGACCTTTCAACTGGAAGAGGCTATGTCACCAGCCAAAACCATGGATACGCTCTCGACGCAGAGTCTCTCTCGGGGTCGGACCTCGGGCCCTGGTTCATTAACTCCGACGACAAAACCATCGAAGGCATCAGTCACGCTCACAAGCCGTGTATGGCAGTACAGTTCCATCCAGAAGCTTCGCCTGGGCCTTACGACACGGGTTTTGTTTTCGATAGGTTCGTCGAAGCGACCAAAGGGGCGTATAAGAGAGGTGAGGAGATCCGAAGCATGAGCATGTGAACAAGGTACTAGTCGTCGGAAGTGGGGCAATCAAAGTCGGGGAAGCAGGCGAGAGCTGGTAAAGCCAGCCGCAAATTCGACTACTCCGGCAGCCAGTGCCTCAAAGCTCTCAAGGAGGAGGGCATCGAGTCGGTCTTGGTCAACCCCAATATCGCGACTATCCAGACGAGCAGGCAGTTTTCCAACAGGATTCACTTCGTCCCGGTCACTGTAGAGGCGGTCACGAAGATAATCGAGCTGGAGAGACCGGACGCGATACTACTAAGTTTCGGTGGACAGACAGCGCTTAACTGCGGAATTGGGCTCGCCGAAGACGGAATCCTCGAGAAGCACGGGGTCAGGGTTCTTGGCACACCCATCAGGGGAATCCAGCTCACAGAGGACAGGGACCTCTTCAAGAAAGCCATGTGCGAAGCAGGAGTGCCAGTACCAACCAGTACTGCGGTCTATTCACTCGAAGGAGCAAGGTCAGTGGCAAACGGGCTTGGCTTCCCTGTGATGATCAGGGTTGCCTACACCCTCGGCGGCAGGGGAGGCGGGGTCGCTAGGGGGCCGCAGCAGCTTCAGGACATTGTCGAGCGAGGACTGAACAGCTCCCTTTCGCACCAAGTTCTCGTCGAAGAGTATCTCGGCGGCTGGAAGCAGATCGAGTACGAAATAATGAGGGACGGCCAGGACAACAGTGTAATCATATGCAATATGGAAAACGTCCTGGGAATGCGAGTCCATACGGGAGACAACATCGTAGTTGCTCCTTCACAGACTCTTACCAACTCCGAATACCACATGTTGCGTTCGGCCGCTCTGAGAGCGGCTAGGACCTGTGACATAATCGGAGAGTGCAACATCCAGTTTGCCCTCCGCACCAGTTCAGAAAGATATGCAGCCATCGAGATCAACGCTAGGCTTTCACGCTCGTCTGCACTCGCCTCGAAAGCCACGGGTTACCCCTTGGCCTACATCGCAACGAAGCTGGCGCTGGGCTACTCTCTGAACGAGCTGAAGAACAAGGTGTCAGGCGTGACGTCTGCCCTGTTCGAGCCCTCGCTTGATTACCTAGTAGTAAAGATGCCCCGCTGGGATACCGACAAGTTCGACGGCGCATCTAGGGGGATTGGCACTGCAATGAAGTCGATAGGCGAGGTAATGGCGGTTGGGCGAAGTTTCGAAGAGGCGATACAGAAGGCCACCCGCATGACGAATCCGAGATGTGATGGTGTCGTCAGGGAAGATATCCTCCCCACGCAAAGTGAGGGGGGGTTAGAATCATTGACGTGTCCGACCGACACAGTCATCTTCGACATTACCGACGCACTCAGGGCTGGGGTATCAGTAGACGAAGTAAGCGCCAAGAGCGAGGTTGATCCTTGGTTCGTGTCGAAACTCAAGAATGTCGTCGACTCGTATGCCCAGCTGGAGGCATACCCTCCCGGGGCGATTCCCACCAAGGGGACAATCTCTGCTGCGAAGAGGATGGGCTTCTCTGATCGCCAGGTGGGTAAAATTCTAGGCATCGGCGAGGATCGTTTCAGGGACATGAGGATTCGGCTCGGAGTAGTCCCCGCAACCAAGATTATCGATACGCTCGCTGCAGAGTGGCCCTCTCAGACAAACTACCTCTACCAGACCTTCAATGGCTCAGTAGAAGAAGCTCCACCGGCCAGCAAAGGAAGGAAAGTCATGGTTCTTGGGGCCGGCCCCTATAGGATTGGGAGTTCGGTGGAGTTTGACTGGGGGACAATGAACATGGCTTGGTCCCTTAAGGCTAACGGAGTAGGCGAGGTCATCGTTGTCAATTGCAACCCTGAGACTGTGTCAACGGACTTCGACATGAGCGACAGGCTCTACTTCGAGGAGCTTTCTGTGGAACGTCTCCTCGCCATCTATGACAAAGAAAAGCCTGAGGGCATCGTCCTTTGCGTAGGCGGACAGACGCCGAACGATCTCGCCGATGCGCTTGAGAAGCGTGGGGTGACAGTCCTTGGGACGCCCTCTCAATCCATTGAGATGGCCGAAGACAGGACGAAATTCAGCGCACTCTTGGATAGGCTCGGAATTCCCCAGCCTGCCTGGGGGAGTTTCAGGTCCCCAGCAGAAGCCGCAGCCTTCTGCTCTCGAGTCGGCTATCCAGTAATTGTGAGGCCCTCCCACGTGCTGAGTGGGTCTGCAATGCGGGTCATCTGGGACCCCTCGGAGCTGGAGACGTTCGTCTCAAAAGCGGTGAGACTCAATCCAGATTACCCTGTGACAGTGAGCGAGTTCGTCGAAGATGCCCGCGAAGTCGAGGTCGACGCCGTATCGGACGGTGAGAACACAGTCATCGGCGCCATAATCGAGCACGTCCAGAACGCTGGGATCCACTCCGGGGACGCGATAATGTCGATCCCTACGTTTTCCATATCAAGTGCTGCGAAGCAGAAGATAAGGGTCTACACTAGGAGCATCGCACGCGAGCTCAAGGCACGAGGTCCGCTCAACATACAGTACCTTGTCAGAGGAACGTCCGTTTTGGTAATCGAATGCAACCTGCGCGCGTCGCGGTCTTTGCCCTTCGTCTCAAAAGTCACAGGTGTCAATCTACTTGATGTCGTCGCTCCCGCTATTCTGGGCGGGAGACTTGCACGGAGGACAGACGTGGAGGAGCCTGACCAGTACGCAGTGAAGGCACCCCAGTTCTCATTCTTGCAGATGGATGGCGCAGATCCAAAGCTCGGGGTGGAGATGAGATCGACTGGGGAGGTTGCCTGTTTTGGTGACACGTTCGCCGAAGCCCTGACTCAGGCTCTTATCGCCACCTCCCACAGGATCCCCAGGAAGGGAGATCTGGGAATCATGCTGCTGGAATCCTGGCAGCGCGAAGCAGAGGAGGGGGCTCTTCTAGATCGCTTCAGAGGCCATGGTGTCGAAATTCTAGTCGGGGGCGAGTCTTCGTCGACCGCCACCAAGAGCATCCTGTCCCTCATCTCTGCCGGGAAGGTTTCCTTCATCCTGTCATTCAACGCGAACTCGAATTCGGTGTCTGAAGAGCTTCACAGAGTCAGGCGGAAGGCCGTCGACCTCCAGGTCCAGATTTTCACTACGAGGGAGGAGGCAAGGGCAGTTCTTCAATGCATGGATTCCCAGACGGTGCGAATTGCCGGCTAACGAATTGATCGACGTGGTTGACGAGAACGACGCCATAGTAGGATCCGCCCAGCTTCGCGCCTGCCTTGAGCAAGGTCTCCTCCACAGGGCGGTAGCCGTCCTTATACTGCGGGGAGGGGGGAAGGTTTTGCTTCAGCAAAGAAGCAAACGTGACCCTTGGCACCCTGGGCTTTGGACCGTATCCTGCACAGGACACGTCAGGAAGGGAGAGAGCTACGGGCATGCTGCAAGGAGGGAACTCAGGGAAGAGCTTGGGCTTCGATCGCCGCTGAGTGAACATACGAAGATCCGCATTCCGACGCTCAGGTGCCGCGGCCTCATCGAGAGTGAGTGGGTTACATTCTTTGTCTCCGTTTCACGGGCACATGTGGCCATAGATCATCTGGAGTTGGAGGGGACTGAGGAGGTGACTCTCCCGCATCTGCGACAGATGCTCGATGGGCGAAAGCTGACTCCGGACGCGAAGATAATCCTAAGGAATTATCTTCGGGGCGTGCTCTAGCCAGATTCTAGCAAGTCTATGGACGCTTTTATAGAAAGGAGGTTCTTCCGGGCACACATGGAGCCGTTGGAAGAGCTCTCGTCGTTGGTCACGGGAGAGTTAAGAGTGGTGGTGATAGCCGACAGGGACGTTGATTTGAGACCATCCGCTCCTCCTAACAGGCTGTTTCTTCTGAAGATCGCAGAGGGTTCTCACGCAGCTGGGGGGCGTGGAGGCGGGTTTGGCGAGAGGAGGGTCGTGGGTGTCAGCTGTTTCGAGGGGAGCGGAGGGACATGGGCGAAGGCCTTTGAGACTCCGAGGGAGTCAGACGCGGCTAGGTTCGAGGTCCCATACTATGTATCACGCATACCTTTCGTTCTCGCTGATGGAACAGAAACGATGGGTTACGGCGTGATTGAACCGGATCTAGTTCGCCAGATGGCTTCAACGGCGGGGCTCCTGTCAATTCCGTAAAATTGGCCAGACCCCAGCACGTCGAGCTAAGACAAACCCAATTATCCTCTCGATTTCAACTCGACGATGGCAAGATTGCCTTCGTCGACGAAACACGAGGGAGAATGAGGGGATAAGGAGTGGACTCGAGGGCCTATGAGTCGAACTGCTCAAGAAAACGTCCCATTCGGAAACACAACAGGCGGGGGGATCACTGGTAGATGTGTGCAAAGCCGTCTGCGCCTGGACAGCGCGTACACCTGCGCGCGGTTCTCTTCGACCTACACCTCACCCTGGCCGGGTACAGGCCTCACTTTGGTCCTCCAGTCCCGGAACAGGTTTCGAGGTTCCTCCGTGACCGGAAGGTGTCAGTCCCGACCAAGGCCTGGGAGGCAGCCCTGATCCAAGTTCACCGCGTCGATTATCCTAGGTTCGGCTACCCAGACTGGGAGAGGTACCTGGCCCGCGTATTCGAGATCGTGCACGCGAGGCCCAAGGAGCCGACATTCACGGCGGTTGTACGCGAGTACCAAAGGACAAAGTGGAGCCCTCTCCCGTTCGCGAAGGAGGCAGTTCGTAGGGCAAAGGGGCTCGGCCTGAAGACGGCGCTGGTGACCTCCGTCGCCCGCTTCCGCTTCGAGCGGGACATTCGAAACGTCCTCGCGGGAATCGACTTCGTTGCGGATGGGAACACCTTCCACTGTGAGAAGTCTGGCCCGAAGATCTACGTCAGGACCCTGCAGGCCCTGAGGGTCAGGCCCGAAGAAGCTGTCATGATCGGGGATGAGCTAGAGGGGGACGTGCTTATTCCGGGAAGGATCGGCATGAGGGCCATCCTCATCCACAAGGAGAGGGTGACTTTCGAGGAATCTCAGGCGATCGGCGGGAATGTCGTGGCTAGAGACCTCAGGCACGCCATGGACATTGTCGGTTCTTGGGCGGGAACTGCTCAACGGGGATGAGCCCGAAAGAAAGGGTCAGCTTGTCTAAAGAGCATACTTGCAGTTGGAGCACTCCCACCTCAGGACATCCCCCTCATCGTTGGTGACCTTCTCCATGAATGCACGCTTGCACTTCGGGCAGAGGAATTCTGGGTTCTTAGCTTCCTCGTGCGCCCTCAGCGCCACGACCAGCCGCCTCTTACCGAGTTCCCGAGTCATGTCCGTGACCGAAACCCAGCCTAGGAATTCTTCGTTCTCAAACACACCAAGCCTTGAAATGTTGTACGCCAGAAGCTTTCCAACTGCTTCCCTTACAGAAGTGTTGGGGCCGACCCTATAGAATGGCCCCATGACCTGGCTCACCTTTACATCAGCCGGCCTTTTGTTCAAAGGGAAGAAATCCCATAGCAACCGCCTCGCCGTGATAAGGCCTACGACATTTCCATCCTCGTTGATGACTGCAACGCCCGTCGACTTCGTCCGATTCATCGTCTCTGCTGCCGCTAACACAGTGGCCGAACTCTCTACTCTCGGGACGTCTTTTGTCATTATATCCTTCACCTTCCTCATAGCATGGCCTCCGCATCGCCGCTTCTTGAGCTTAGAGGAGTGGCTGGGTTGACGTTATCAGCCTAGTTGATCACAATGCGTGTGCATTAGTGGATAACCGAAATGTAGCGAATTCAAGAGCACTCCTGAGCCATTCGGTTCTCTCCCCTCTACGCCGAGTGTCATCCTCTGTTCAGAAGTGACTGGCTACTCGAATCGGACCCAGTGCTTCCCTGCCAATGTGCCGCCGAAGGATCCTGCCACGTCATCATACACCCATGCGTGGGTTGGGACAGTGAGGGTGGAAACCTGCGTTGCATTCGTCGCAGGCCCAGATGCGGCTGATCCTATTCTGGGTACTACCGCTCTTGTCTGGATGGTCGTTGCGACATAATAGCCGGTCAGGCTAATCAGGACGACCGCCGCTAGGATTACCACAGCCATTCCGTTCAAAGCACCACGGCGGGCCATACTAGCAGTTCCTGTCCACTTGCTTATACGGGTGATGGGCTGTTGTGCCGATAACTAGCCTCGCAAGTGGTTGAAGGGTTGCCAAATTTATCACAATTTCATCCGGCCACATGAAGGATTGAACGGCGAAACGCCCGCAGAGAGAGCGGGGCTCAAAGTTGATGGAAAGGGCAAATGGCTTACGACTATCCAGAACGCGAGTAAATCTGCGACATCTGAACCCTGAGGGTGTCACGTTGCGTCATTCATGATAGCCGTCAGTCTTTATGTAGGCCGCATCATTGTAAGAGTCGGTTTGTATTCTCCGTGACTCGAAGACAGGCTTATCCATTGTTGTTCGCCTTTCTTTGTCTGGTCCTGACGATCGCTTCGCCAGTCACCGGAGGGCTGAATGGCTATAATACTCAGACACTGACTTTTGTTAGCATCCACGTAGAAACGGGCGGGGTCCTGCAGGTCACACTGCGAAACAACTTCAATTTCCAAGTGAATGGAAGTGAATATGTTGTCTATACGAATGGCTTGGACCAAGTCGTGAATTGGGTGTCTGCGAATATCACACCTCAAGGGGGACAAACTGTCAATTCCTATCCTCTCTTCTTCATGCTCCCGTCAGGTTCCTACAATGCCACTGTCTATGTGGTCACTGATGGTGGATGCGTTGTCTCAAACGATACAGTCTTCCACTTCGTAAGACCCTAGATGATCTTTGGCCAACAAAAGACGTGACAGAGTCCCACAGTCCCCAAGTGCCGAGGCTTAACACCGAGAACCTTTTGCCTTCAACTTACCAGTTCCCTCTCGTCCTCACCTTAAATAGAATCATGAGGGACGCCTCCTTGTAGCATGAGGGTACTACTCACCGGCGCGTCGGGCATGGTGGGTAGAAGTCTCACAGCCTACTTCGAAGGCAAGGGGGTTGGGATCGTAGCGACCGACCTTGCTGGAAGGGATGTCTCAGGCGATCTGCTTAATCGGGAATTTGTATTCAAGAAGCTCGCGGCGATGGACTACGACTCGATCGTCCATCTCGCTGGCATTACTGAAGTGAGGAAAACAATAGAGGATCCTCGACTCTGCTTTGACATCAACTGTTTCGGGACCCTCAACATGCTTGAGCTCGCGAGGGTGAAGAAAGTGAATAGGATTATCTGCGCTTCGTCCGCTAACGTGTTCGGCGTGCCTAAGACCAACCCTGTGACAGAGGACGCCCCTTTTGATCCGCGAGTTCCCTACGATTACTCTAAGGTCATTATAGAGAATCTCGCGATGAGCTACTTCAAAACAACAGGACTCCCCGTTTGCCTGACCAGGAGCTGGCTGCTCTTTGGTGAATTCGATCAGCCTTCGAGGGCTACTATTCGCTTCATCAGAGCATGTCTCAGGGGAGAACCCCTCACTCTTTTCAATGGCGGAAGGGACGTGACGTCTCCATCGCATGCCATCAACTATGCAAAGCTGACTCTGAACATGCTCGATAATGACCGTGCAATAGGCCACGCATTCAATTTCGGCGGCGAAAGGCACGTTTCGGTCAGGGAGCTTGCGGAAACGGTAAAGAGCCTCACTGATTCAAGGTCCGAACTCGTCCTGGCACCTCCAAGAAGTGAGCTCGAGAAGGAACCTCAGGTCAGCTACCCGTCAATCGAAAAGGCGAAGTCGCTGCTCGGGTACAGGGCCGAACTCACCCTCGAGCAGGGCCTTCAGCGAACGATCGACTGGGTTAAGGGACAGGCCTAGGCCGTCAGAATCAGCTCGACCTTCACGTCCTCAGGGATCTTGAGCTTCGTTATTTGTCTCATGGTCCTGTCGTCCGGCTGTACGTCGAGGATTCTCCGATGGACCCTCAGTTGCCAGTGGTCAAAGGTGTGACTACCCTCTCCAGTGGGTGCCTTCCTTGTAGTAATCTTCAGCTTCCTGGTGGGGAGAGG
>CAZHNH010000061.1:0-4321 GCA_964533695.1 uncultured Nitrosopumilales archaeon
AGAGTCTTGTCCGGTAGGCGTCCAGCTCCTGCTGCGGGAGGAGTATTCTTCCGCACGTCCTACAGGTCGTCTGGACCAGCTTGTTGATCTCGTCGACGAAAGCTATGTGGAGGACGGGCTCTGCGAGCTCAATGTGTCCAAAGTGCCCAGGACACCTTCCGGCAGTGCTTCCGCAGGTGCCGCACTTCTGCCCTGGCTCGAGGGTGCCGAGCCTGCTGTCCATGAGCCCCCCTTGAACAGGCATTCCGTCTTCGTCGTAGGTTTCTGGCTGGGTGACCTCGGCGACTGAGTACTTCCTTACTTCGCTTGGCGAGAAGAGTGCGAAGTCAATCCCGCCTATCGTCTTGAGGGCTTGTTCCATGGACATGATATCTTTCTCTCCTCTCTACACCTTGTCCTTCAGCTGGAGCCTTGGTGCTATGTTCAGGCTCATCATCTCTTGGAGCAACAGCTTGAACGCGTACGCGACGACAACCGTCGATATTCGCGACTGATCCCCATCGATCTTGCAGGTGTACCTTCTCTGTTTCGCGTCGTAATAGGCTATGAGCCCGCACTTCTCACACACGTAGATCTCCGTCTTGTCGGCCTCGTCCAGGAGCCTGTCCTTGAGGACCATCGACGCTCCATATGCAATTAGACAGTCCCTCTCCATTTCTCCAAATCTGAGCCCCCCTCCCCTCGCCCGCCCTTCAGTGGGCTGCTTCGTCAGCATTTGCACCTGACCCCTCGCTCTGGCATGAATCTTGTCCGCGACCATGTGATGTAGCTTCTGATAGTATACCACACCGACGAAGACGTCGGTTACGAACTTCTTCGCGGTCTTGCCGTCATACATCACTTCCCTCCCGGTTGGCTCGAAGCCCCTGTCCTTCAGTATCTTTTCCAAGCTCTCCGTGTTTTCGCCGGCGAAAGCCGATCCGTCAATCGGCGAGCCGCGCAAGGCCCCCGCTTTCCCTGCGATTGACTCGATGAACTGGCCGACTGTCATTCTCGACGGGAACGCATGCGGGTTTATTATTATGTCAGGAACGATACCTTCTGCGGTGTACGGCATGTCCTCCTGCGGTACGACCAGGCCGATGACCCCCTTCTGCCCGTGCCTTGAAGCGAACTTGTCACCTATCTCGGGGACCCTCATGTCCCTGACTCTCACTTTGAACATCCGTCCCCCTTCCACGTTCTCGGTCATGAAGATCGAATCGACCACGCCTGTCTCCGAGGGCCTGACGGCGACAGAGGTGTCTCTCCGGTAGGGCCCCTTGATCTCGAATTCCTTGTACTCTTCCATGAACCTTGGGGGGCTTGTCCTCCCGATCACAACGTCTCCCCCAGTCACCTGTGACTCGTGTGCAACGACGCCGTCCCCCTCAAGGAGGCGATAGAACTTCTCCCCTCTGTAACCTCTGATGTTGGATTCAGCTGCCGGGACTTCGAATGTGTCTCTCATTCCCCCGAGATACTGTTTGGCCTCGCCCTCGTAGAGCCTGTAGAAGAATGACCGCGCCAGCCCCCTCTCCACGCTGGACTTGTTCATGATTATGGCGTCCTCGATGTTGTACCCTTCGAAAGATAGGACTGCTACGACGCAATTCTGACCTAAGGGACGTTCATCAATCTTCAGCAGGTCCAACGTCCTCGTCCTGACAACAGGCGCCTGGGGGCTCACGAGGAGATGCTGCCTGACGTGGGGGGAAATCGGATACGTCGGGGAACTGAAACCGAGGCTCTGCTTCGCCATGGCTGATTCATAGGTGTTCCTCGGAGACTGGTTGTGTTCCGGGTAAGGAATTATCGATGCCGCTATGCCGAACATCGCGGCGGGGAAAAGCTCCATGTGGGTGTTCCTCGTCCCGACGTCCTCGGGTCCCATCCCTACGAGGCAGTTCTCCTCCTCGTTTGCATCAATCAATTCGACCACCCCACGTTCCACGAGCTCCCGCCACGACATTTGCCCTGAGTCGACCTTCTCGATCAGCTCTAGGTCAAGAAGTGGCCTCCCGTTCTCTACAACAATCAGAGGTCGCAGAACGCGCCCGGAACTAAGACTGATGTATAGTCTGGGATACGCCTTATCGTTCATCGGCGAGACGTAAAGGATGCTTGCACCTGGGTTAATCTGGCCCTCACGTCTTAATTTCCTGAACGCCCTGGCGAGCCTCTCTCCGTCGTCGACATAACCAAGGAACCTCCCGTCCATGAAAATCCTGCACCCGCCAACCTGCAACTTCTGGTCAGTCTCGCGAATCTGTTTCGCGCCCAGCTCCCAAAGCTTCTCCTCCACCTCCTGAGATGGAACCCCGACGGAGATTATCGCGGAAAGGGCGAGGTTCTTTACAAGACCGCAATTCACCCCTTCAGGCGTCTCAGATGGGCAGATCCTTCCGAAGTGAGTAGCGTGCAAGTCCCTCGCTTCGAAGTTCGGCTGGCTCCTGCTTAGTGGCGATTGCACGCGTCTGAGATGACTCAGCGTGCTCAGGTAGTTTGTCCTGTCGAGCAGCTGCGTTACTCCCACCTTTCCTCTCCCCCAGTTTCCTGTCGCGATAGCGTTGTTCAGCTTGTCAGTGATGATCCCGGTCCTGATCGCAGCGCCTACCACGTTCCCGCCGCGCTTCTGGCCCGTCCTTTCGAGCTGATACTTCATATCCCTAACTAGGTTTCTGAAAGCAGTCCTGAAGAGGTCTGCAAGCATCTGGCCCGCGAACTTAATCACCTTGTTACCGTAATGGTCCTTGTCGTCGGGCCCGATCCAATTAAGCCTGAGTTCAAGCAACTTGCAGACGGCCTCACCCATGAACATCGCCTTGTCATATCTCCTGTCGTCGGTCTTCCCTAGATGGGGAAGAAGTCCCCAATCAAGCATGGACTGCGCCCGCTTCACTCTGAATTCCTCCAACATGCCATGCGCTACGCGGTTTCCAATGTAGACCAGTGAGTCCTTGTCTGTCGGTGCCTCTGCCGCCTTGTCAAAGGAGACTTCAAGGAGATCCTGTATCTCAGCTTTCGGAGATACCGCGTCCGCAATGTCCTTGTCTGACTTTATGCCAAGGGCGCGCATCACGATCACAAATGGGAGGTCGACCGGGCAACTCGGGACCTTGACGTTGATTGCGCCGTCCTGCTTCAGAGTCAGCTCTAGCTTGGACCTATAGCCAACTACAGAGGAGTAGACCCTGGACTTGTAGGTTGTTGCCCCTGACGCCTTCTCTGCGTCCACTAGAATCTTGTTTGGAGAAAGATCCTCCAACCCCACGATGACCCTCTCTGCACCATTGATGATGAAATAACCCCCTGGATCGTTTGGGTCCTCTCCTGACTCGACGAGCTGCTCCTTCGACCGCGTCGAGAGCTGGCACAATTCCGACTTCACCATTACAGGAAGGTCGCCGATGTGTTGCCGCATAGTATCTCTTGGCAACCCCTCCTCTTCGATCGTCATCTCTAGTAGGATCGGGGCTGAATAGGTCAAGTTCCTGAGGCGAGACTCCATGGGAAGGATGCTGCTTACTGAGCCATCGATCTCGACCACTCGAGGAGACCCAAGTGTTATTCTTCCGAACTTTATCTTGTAAGGTGTGCTAACTGTTTCAACCTCCACCTCTCCTATCTCGTCTACTATGTTCTGGAGTCCTCTGCTTACGAACTCGTTGTAACTGTTGAGGTGCTGCTTTGCTACCCCTTCCCTTTCGAGGAGATCCCTCAGCACGACCCAAGAGTTAGACTTCAAAGCTTGTCTGCTCAAGCGACTCTAGCCCTCCACCACGTATCTGTAGTAGATGCTGGAACCGGCTGTCTCGCTTCGCCTCGAGATCCTGACCAGGTCACCAGGCTTAGCCCCGACTTCCTTCGCGAGTGGATCTGTTATCAGCATATACGGAAGTTGGCTGGGAGAGGCATGGAATCTCTCGAGGACCTGCTGAGCCTCTTCCTTTGTGAGGAGTTCGTGTTTGGGTATAAGAAAATGAGTGCTGATCTTGAAAGGAGCGACCTCGTCTTCCACCTTCTTTCGTCTGACAACTCGCTTCTCTCCCGCTGCCTTCGCAGGCACTAGGATAGTTTACCCCCATTCACAATCAATACTAACCGACCTGAACAATACACTGCGCAGGGCCCAATGAAAGGCGAATTCCATCGCGTATTTAGGCGTTTCGAGCGAGGGTTCTGTCCAATTTACGGGACACCCTCCGCTTTTTTCTCGCTGTCCAATCGCGGGACATAGGATGCCAGAATGTCACTAATGCCTTTGAGCTTCAAGTAATATTCAGAGAACTCTTCTGGACTCAACGCTAAGACCTTGTTGATGAATACTATCAATGGCGTT
>CAZHNH010000062.1:0-10816 GCA_964533695.1 uncultured Nitrosopumilales archaeon
CGTCGAGATTGGCGGAGTCCGTGGACGTCGCCTTCGCAGCCCTCCCTCACGGGGAATCCGTGCGGGTGGTCCCTCAGCTTTGCGACGCCGGCCTCAGAGTTGTCGACCTCAGCGCGGATTTCAGGCTTAGGGACAAGACACAGTACCCCGCCTGGTACGGCTACGACCATCCCCGCCCCGACCTTCTCGAGAAGTTCATCTTCGCAATTCCCGAATTGAACCGAGACCAGATCAAAGGGGCCCGGCTCGTGGCCTCGCCCGGCTGTATGGCCATTACCACAATCCTCGCCCTGGCCCCGCTACTGAAGGAGAAGTCCTTAGGAATTGACAGGAAGCACATTGTCGTAGACGCCAAGATTGGCTCCTCGGGCTCCGGCGGGAAGCCATCCCTATCTACACACTTCTCCGAAAGATACAACGTCGTAAGGGCCTACAAGCTAGCAGGCCACAGGCACTCGGCTGAAATCGAGCAAGTCCTCGCAGACATAGCCGGAGACCAGGTTCGGGTCTCCATGTCGGCGCACGCGGTCAATATGGTGAGGGGAATACTAAGCACTTCGCACCTCTTCACTACGAACGGCATCAAACCCATCGACGTCTGGAAGGCTTACCGTTCGGTGTACTCGGACAGCTTCTTCGTCCGCCTCGTCAAGGGCAAGCATGGTCCCTTCCGCCTTCCGGACCCCAAACTGGTCATCGGCTCCAACTTCTGCGACATCGGTTTCGAAATAGAAGAGAGGACAGGCCGCTTAGTGACTGTCTCGGCCACTGACAACCTGATTAAGGGTGCCGCCGGCAACGCAATCCAATCGATGAATCTGATGTTGGGTCTAGATGAAAAGACAGGCCTAGCCATGGCGCCACTTCACCCGGTGTAACAATTGAGAGTCATAGTCAAAGTCGGCGGGAGTCTACTGAAAGATGGCGTTCCAGCGAACCTTATTGACGACGTGGCAGCGCTCTCGCATTCGCACCAGTTGGTCCTGGTCCACGGCGGGGGCGACGTGGTCACAGAGTATGCTACCCGCTTGGGAAAGGAACAGCGGTTCGTCGTCTCTCCGGCAGGGATCCGAAGCAGGTACACGGACAGCGAGACTGTGGAGATCTATCAGATGGTGATGAGCGGTCTCCTGGCCAAGAGGCTGGTCTTGGCGTTGCAGAAAGCCGGACTGAAGGGAGCGTCGCTCTCGGGGACGGACGGCGCACTCATCCAGGGGAAAAGAAAGGCGAAACTCATGGTGGTTGACGAGCGAGGAAGAAAAGTTGCCATAGAAGGAGGGTACACGGGGAAGGTGAGCCGAGTGAACCCGGAGCTGCTCGAGGAACTGCTCAACCATGGGTATGTCCCTGTAATATCGCCCGTAGCAGTGGGGGAATCTGGGGAACCGCTCAACATAGACGGAGACAAGGCGGCGGCATCGGTCGCGGTCGGCGCAGGTGCCGATGCGATTATCTTCCTCACGAACGTTGACGGGCTCGAGCTAGACGGAAGGATGGTCGGCCGTCTCTACTCTTCGGAGGCTTCCTCGCAACTCCCGAAGATAGGATTCGGCATGCAGAAGAAGGTCATGGCGGCCGCAGAGGCTGTGGTGGCGGGCGTCAATGAGGCCGTGATCTGCTCCGGTAAGAGGAGCGCTCCTCTTGCTCGGGCTCTGGCTCATGAAGGATGCACGGTGATCAGCCAAAATTGAATTCAGTAGAAGAGCTCGAGGAGAAATTCGGCGCTTCGGCATTCAAGAAGTTCCCGCTCACCATCGTGAGGGGGAAGGGGTCGCTTGTCTGGGACATCAACGGGAAGGAGTACGTTGATTTCATGAGTGGAATCGGCGTCGCGCTTGTGGGGCATTCCAACGACTCGGTGGTGGAAGCCATCAGGAACCAGGCGGCGAAGCTCATCACCTGCCACGGGACGTTCTATAACGACGCCCGAGCGGAGTTCATGGAGAGACTCGTAAAGGCCTCCCCCAAGGGTCTCAGCAAAGCCCTGCTAACCAACAGCGGCACAGAGTCCGTCGAGGCTGCGATAAAGCTCGCCAGGCTTCACACCTCGAAGAGGAAGATTGTCTCGATGAAGGGTGCATTCCATGGGAAGACCTACGGGTCGCTCTCTGCGACCTGGAACAAGAAGTACAGAGACCCATTCGGTCCACTCCTGGAGGGCTTCGAGTTCGCCGACTTCGGAGACCCTCAGTCCCTCGCCCAGCTGGTCGACTCCGATACCGCCGCAGTCCTTGCTGAACCAATTCAGGGGGAAACCGGAGTCATAGTGCCTCCGCCTGACTACTTCAAGCAGGTCAGGGAAATCTGCGACCGGAGCGGCAGTCTCCTGATCCTCGACGAGATTCAGACCGGCCTCGGCAGGACAGGGAAGATGTGGGCCTCAGAACACTGGGGGATCGTTCCTGACATCATGACTGTCTCCAAGGGCCTCGGCGGCGGCCTTCCGATCGGCGCCGCCATTGCGACCGCCGAAGTGGCTGGGAACCTAAAGGGAGGCGAGCACACTAGCACCTTCGCTGGGAACCCCTTGTCATGCGCCGCGGCGTCGGCTGTTTTGGCGTTCATCACAAGGAACGACCTGCCATCGAAGGCGCGCCTGATGGGAGAGGCCATGAAATCGGGCCTGTCTCGGATAGCATCAGAGCACAAGCTCGTCAAAGAGGTGCGGGGGTTTGGACTGATGCTAGCCATGCAGTCCCGCTTGGACATACGCTCCCAGTTACTCTCCGCCGAGGAGAAGGGAGTAATCTTTGCCTACTCGGGGAGGGACACTTTCAGGTTCCTCCCATCGCTTGTCATCGAAGAGGGACAAGTATCGAAAGGACTCGCTGTTCTGGAGAAGGTAATCAGTGAAGAGGAAGCAAGAAGACTCTAAGAGCATCGACGACATGCTCCTCGGGCTGCTTAGAGAGGACTCCAGGGCGTCCAACACCAGGCTTGCTCTCAGGTTGGGCCTCTCAGAGTCAGCGGTCAGGCGCAGGATAGGGAACCTGATGTCTGCAGGCCGCATCAGAAGGTTCACGGTCGAGGTGGACGATAACGACCTAACTAGCGCCATCACCTGGGTGTAGGTGGACCCATCAATACCAACTCGCCAGGTGAGCGAAAAGATCAGGAACATCAAGGGCGTGGAATCTGTCTACGAAACCGCGGGGCAGTTTGACATAGCCGTCGTTGTTAAAGGTACGAATATCGGCGATGTGAACGGAACCATCGAAGGGATACGCCGCGCAGGAGGAGTTACTGGCACGAACACCACCATGGTGCTGCGAACAATTCGCTGATTTCGGCCGATTACCGTTAAACGAACTCGGCCCGACGGGTAGGTCAGGAGGAAAATGCTTTCAATGAACTGCACAGAGTGCGATGCCCAAGTCGCAATCCCTTCGGATGCCATCCAGGGAGAGATAGTCTCGTGCAAGGAGTGTGGGACGTCTTTCGAACTAGTCAGAGAACTGTCAGGCGGCCTCTTTACGCTCCGGCAAGCCGAGCTGGAGGAAGAGGACTGGGGCGAGTAGGCGGACGCAGTCTTTCTCGTTACTCTACGACACCGTCCGCTGGGAAGAGAAGGCGATCGTCGCCGCGGCGGAGAAGCGAGGCATCAGGGTCAACCTCGTCGACTCGAAGGACCTGTCGATCACCTTGAATTCCGTCGGGCTGACTCTTCCCGACAGGGTGGTCCTCCAGAGGTGTGTCAGCTACTTTCGAAACGTCCATTCAAGTGCGGCCCTGGAGTCCGCAGGCCATAGGGTCGTCAACTCCTTCGCATGCGCCTGGGTCTGCGGCAACAAGCTCTTCGGCACCTTGGAACTGGTGAAACACAAGGTTCCCACACCGAAGACGGTCCTTGCAATGGCAGAGTATTCGGCCTTGCGTTCCATTGATCAGATGGGGTACCCTGCAGTCGTGAAGCCCGTCGTCGGATCCTGGGGGCGGCTCTCAGCCCTCCTGAAGGACCAGGACGCGGCAAAGGCGGTCATCGAGGACCGAGAGCACATGTTTCCGCTCTACCAGGTGTATTACTTGCAGGAGTTCGTTAAGAGGCCCCAGCGCGACATCAGGTCGTTCGTTATAGGAGGGAGTACCGTCGCTGCCATTTACAGGTACTCAGGGCCTTCTGAGTGGAGGACCAACACCGCGCGAGGTGGGAAGGCGGAGAAGTGCGAGATCACCGGTGAACTAGACGAGCTCTCCGTAAAGGCTGCTGAAGCGGTAGGAGGTGAATTCGTCGGCGTAGACATCATGGAGGGTGAGGAAGGTCTGCTCGTCCATGAAGTGAACAACACAACTGAATTCAAGAACACCGTCCCTGCGACGGGGGTCGATATCCCCGGAATGGTTATTGATTATCTGATTTCTGACCAGAAGAGATGAACGGTTCTGCGGAATGGCAGGTCAAGCTCTTGCTCGACTCTCTTAGAATATACTCGCCTACCAGGAAGGAGGCTACTTATGCCTCCTTCCTGGCCGACAAGATGGAGCTGATGGGCTACCGCCAAGTGCGCGTTGATAGGGCGGGGAACGTGCTAGGCGAAGTCGGCAGAGGGAAAATCAGGCTCCTCCTCTGCGGACACATGGACACGGTTCCAGGCGAACTCCCCGTGAAGAAGACTCGAGGTTTCATTTACGGCCGGGGAGCGGCTGACGCCAAGGCGCCTCTGTGCGCGCTGCTTTCAGCTGGATCTGCAGCCGCTGACTCGGGACTCAGCTTCACCTTTGCCGGGGTCACTGAGGAGGAAGGGGACGGAGCTGGTATCGAGGGGTTGATGAAGAGCCCCAGGAGATTCGACTACGCCATATTTGGTGAGCCTGGTGGGGCCAGCAGGATCACAGTCGCCTACCGAGGAAGGGTCGCCCTCCACATCACCGTCAGAACGGAAGGCGGGCACGCCGGCTCGCCGTGGGCATTCAGGAGCGCCTTCAGCGAGTTCGTCGCCACGCTCGAGAAGCTGAAAGAGTACGAACACTCGAAGGAGGTGCCCGGGGACAGATTCAGGTCGCTCTCCGTCACGCCCACTCTCGTCAGCGCAGGAAACTATCAGAACGTCATTCCCAACATCTGTAATGCCACGCTCGACATGCGCCTCCCGCCGTCTCTTCAGTCGTCGAAGGCCGTCTCAGAAGTAAGGTCAATCGGCGAAAGAAGCGGTGACGGCTTCTCGGTAGAAATCAATCCCGGCGAACCGACAGAGGCCTACGAAGTCAACGGCGATTCGCTTCTGCTTCGCTCTCTGCAACGAGCGATTATCCTCCGGCTCAAGACTCGTCCTAGCCTAATCCGGAAGACCAGCACGGGAGACATGAACACCTTCGCCCAAAGGAGAAGCACCGAGTGCGTAACCTACGGCCCCGGAGTCTCGGCTAGCAGCCACACCGGCGGTGAAGTCGTCGGGTCAAAAGACTACCTAAACAGCATCGACGTATTGAAGGAGGCTTTCAAACAGCTGGCGACCCTTGATAAGAGCGACGGCGCATGAAGGAAGAGGATCTCTTGGCGCTTCCAGAAATGGTCCGGCAGATATCTTACTGATGGCCCTTCGTCTCAAGGCGGTCAGGCACCTCATCGTATGGACGTTACGTCTAGACGCATCTTTCCGCCACAATAAATACAGAGCAAGCCCTATACGAATCGAAGAAAAATGCGCACAAAGAAAATCGCATTTGCGACGACCGTCGCAGCGACTCTGATGGTGTTGCTCTTCGCCCTCCCGGCGATAGCGGCATCTTCGTCCACCACAACTAACAATGCATCAAACAAGGCAGATCTCGCTCTGGGCCAGACCATAACAATGACAAGCATCTCAGGAGGGTACAAGGAACTGAGTACCCCCTCAATCAACGGCACGGCCACTGGCTCGGTCTCTCTGCAGGTCACCGGGGTGTTCAAGAGAGGGTATGCTCTTGAAGTGACAGGGGGCACCCTGAGCTTTGGCGGGACAACCTATACCATCTCCTCAGGCTCGGCTGAGCTCGGACCGTACGGAGTCCATATGGTGGGCCAAGCCCAAGCAGGTTCCTCGGCTCAGCTGCTCTTTGCCGCCAGGAATCTCGGAGCCTTCGGCACTTCCAAGTACGGCATCCTCAGAGTCGATCTGATCAGCGGGGCCAACGAATTCGGAGTCAGGCTGCTGGTCACAATAACGACGTCATGAGGCAGGGGTAGAACATTGGCGTTCAGCTCCCGCCTTCCCCATATTTCTGTCAAGAGTGGTGTTGCAATTAACAAAGCTTTCTATTGCGACCTATGTGCCGCGATGAACGAGCTCGCGTGCTGGCTTGCCTCTGTCTCGCAGTCCACCCAGTCTGCGCAGCTTTGGTGCATTTCCTGGGTGATGTTCAGAATCGGTATTTTGCTAGAAGGATGCTAGTCGCTTTTGGCTAGATTGCAAGGCCGAATCCACTAACGAAAGCCTCCGCCCTTCTCATTTCGAGCAGGAAGCTCACCCCCTTGGGCGTCAGGTTGTAGGTCCTGTTCTCGCCATCCTGTTTGACTTCGATGAGACCCTTCGAGGTCAGCTCGTCCAAGTACCTTACCAGCCTTTCGTGCGATAGGTTAGCTTTGTAGAGCACGTGGGTGGGCTTCGCGTCCCCCTCTTCGCTTACTGCGTTGAGGATGTCGAGGTGAATCCTGAGGACGCTCCTCTGCTTTTCAGCCTGCCCCAATCCTTCCACTCCTTAACAGAAAGACTAGGAGAGAGGCGAAGCCCAAGAACTGAATCGAAGTCCCGACCAAGAAGAGGTTTCCGGAGAGTGCCACCACGGCAGCCAGGAGAAGCACGTGTGCCACAAGAACCAACGAGAATGCTGCAAGCACCCAAAGCGAGAATCTACTTCTCGACTTTGAGTGAATGAGGATTCCTTGAAAGACCACGAATGCGAGAAGGAGAAGGACAACGAAATAGCTTGCCACGGCGTATCGATACAATCCTGTCAGACCGAGGGCCCTAGCACCGCCCGCTGCAGCGGCCGCTGCTACGGCCGAACCTGCCAAATCTTGGTCAGACCTACCGAAGACCATGTATCCGTACCCTAGGGCGAAGACGAGATAGGCGACCATCTGGATGCTGAGGTAGGATAGGGACTCAACCCCCGTCAGGGTCCTGTACTTGGTAATCCCAACGAGGGTGTGACCAAGAACAGCCGAGGTCCCGGCCTCGAGAAACAGTCCCAGACCAAGGAGCATGAACCCGAAGGATATCGTTTTGAGTAGAGAATTTCCGGCCACCCTTCCAAATCTGAACGCGTAGTAGCTCGTCAGAAGGGCGACTATCCCGCTAAGTGTGTTGAGGATGAATGTTAGCAGCGCGGCGAGCGCCATGATAATTCCGAGGCCTTCGGAAGCGCTTTAACCTTTGAGGACGCAACGTCTGGCTCAATCGGATTTTGGGGGTGGCACCCTAATTCCAGTGAGATAGTTGGAAGTGCTGCTTGCTCGTTTGGTAGTTGCTTGGTCACTTGCTTTGACCCCGCGACCGATCAGGCTCGGGCTACTGAGGTAGGAATATAAGACACGGGCCTGCCAATTAGCAAGAATTCTATGAGTGAGGTTAGCGCTCTCAAAGATAAACAAAGGAAGAAGAACGGCCAGGAGAAGAGAAACTTAGTTCGTTCGGTCCTCGACGTAATGAAGGACGACGAGGCTCAGGTTCACCCCGGAGCCCACGATGAAGCAGAAGAAATCGGAACGTAGGGCTCTTACAAAGCCGACCTGAGAGCCGGGATTGCTCCGCCAGTCTCGACCCAAGTGAAATGGTGGGTTAAGACAGGCTCTCCACGTATTCCGCGAAGGACTTCAGCCCCTCCTGAGCTGCCGATTCCGCCCCCTCCCTGCCTCTTGGCGCGAAAATCACTCTCCAAAGCCCCTTGACTTCCACGTCCAAGATGGCTGTGACTCTTGTTCCCTCTGAGACACCTTCGAACGTGACTGTCCTTCTGGTCCTTGTCAGCCTCATTTCGCTCGTGCTCTCGACCTTTTCCGGCGGCGTCAGGACGAGATTCGTCATGGAGACGCGCATCTTTTCACGTGAGCCGGAGATGCTCTTTATCCTCACGAAGCCCCCTTCTCTCTTTATCACCTTGACATCGGTCGCTTGCGCAGACCACCTTGGCCATGACTCAAAGTCGATGTATGCCGCGTAGGTTTTCTCCAATCGGGCCTTTGCCATGATCGAGACCTCGACATGCAAGGCAAGAAGTTGAATAGCTATGAAGCATTAAGGATTCTCTGTCTGAAGTCGAAGGTGTACCCTGTGGACCTGACCGGGAGAGATGCAGAGTGCACCAACGGACAGACGATAGAAGGAAGAGTGGGACAAGTATCATGGGAACAGCGTGGAAGCATGGAAACAGTGTGGGACAAACAGCCTTACACTGAAATAAGAATCCCTTCGGACATCGGATTGACTTGGACATCCGGGGAGACCTGGTCTACCTCACCTCGGAAGAAATGAAGGAAGCGGACGGGGAGGCCATTTCGGAATTCGAGATTGACGTGCTCTCCTTAATGGAAAATGCAGGGTCTGCCGTAGCATCGCTCACTAGGACGATTCTGGGTGGGAGTGTCGCAAGAAAGAGAATCGGTGTACTAGTGGGTAAAGGGAATAACGGAGGGGACGGACTCGTGGCCGCAAGACATCTGCACGCTTGGGGAGCAGAAGTGAGGACTATCCTATGCGACAGACACGCCCTCGGCGAAGTTCCCGCGAAGCAGCTGAAAAGCGTAGAGAAGGACGGGATCCCCGTTCTCTCGCCGGGTTGGCCCCTAGGTGAGTTCGACATACTGGTCGACTCGCTCCTCGGCTACAATTCCAGGGGCAACCCTCGTGAGCCGGTGAAAGGTATGATATTGGGCGCCAATGCCTCAGGAGTTCCGATCCTAGCTGTTGACATCCCTTCAGGACTAGACGCATCGACTGGAGATCCAAACGACCCGTGCATCGTGGCAAGCTCTACACTCGCTCTTGGTTTCCCGAAGACAGGGTTCCTCAACACTGGGTGCAGACGATTCGTCGGCAGCCTCTATCTTGGGGACGTTGCCTTCCCACAACAAGTCTACTTGAAGCGCTTCCAGAAACAAACGCCTTTCGACAAGGAGACAGTAGTGCGAATATGGTGAGCTTGAAAATCGAAGATGATCCCGCTACTGGATGTGTAGTCTCGGCTCCCGCGCACCCTTAAAGGGAACTCAGGCAGTGTGTGGACGGGTTGATGCGAAAGGAGCCCCCTAGGGACGAGATGAAGTGCCCCAAGTGCGGGAAGCTCGAGCTGAAGGAGAATCCAGGAGGGGTGACGTGTCGGATTTGCGGGTATACGCTCTCTCCTGGTGAGGGAGACAAGTTCAGACTGTACAGGCTCCTGAGAGAAGAAGCCAAAAAAGACAAGCAAACCCACAAGTGAACAGCGCATGCAAGGGTGCGGGTCGACAAATCGGGTTTACTGCAATCATTTAACAGTCTTCCCCTTGGACTCCAATACATGTCGGTCAGGGTCAGTCCAATTTCCCGGACGGCAGCTCTGCTGATAATCGTGATTGGGGTCTTCATGCTTGTAGTCGGGCAGTCGACCGGTATACTGGAAGACAGCGTTGCCGGGACAGCATTCATCATCCTGGGGATTGTGCTGCATGGGATGCTCTACAGGCTCGCGGGCAAGGGGGCACCGGACAAGAAATGAACTTCAGGCGGTCGGAACCTGCAACGACTTGAACCGGACCCTGAGATTCCTGTCCCAAATCCTGGCCGCGATGAACCCGCCGAGAGCACCGCTGAGAATCCCCCATATGACGATCGGTATGTAGACGACCCAGAAGAGACTCGCGCTGTATGGGACAATTCCCAGCACGATGCTGGTGTAGGCGGCGATGACACCCGTGATGACGCTGGCTATGCCAAGAGTTGCGATCATGAGTCGCGAGTCGGCCAGGTCCCCTTTCCTAGCCCTGAAGGCCGTCCCTAACAAGTCCACCAGGACGCCATACATAATTGCCAAAATCAGGCTGAACGGGAAGAACGAGGCTTTGACTGCCGACTGGAGGAGGCCGTTGACGATTTCTGTATATGTTGCTCCTCCTCTGCCAAGGAGTAGGAAGCTGATGCCGAGGATCGGGGCTTCGACGATGATTAAGAAGTCGGCATAGGGAGGCTGGAAGGGACCTTTGACAACGGCGATTGCGACGCCAAGGAGGGTCGCCGTCATAAGCTTCCTAGTATCGACCAAGGCTACGGGGACGGCGGGTCCAAGTGTTGGTATTTAACGTTAGTTAGGCTATTGTGGACAATACTGCAAGCTCGCAATTTGGTCCCAGCACTCCGGCGAAACAGGACATACGCAAGTACTGCCACAGAGACGAGCACTGTTATCATAGAGACAGTGGAGGGAAACTCTGGCATGTTGTTAGTAGAAGGAGAAACCGCCGTGGACGACCCAAATGTATTCACTGCTCCAGGCAACACAGTTAGAGAGGTGCCCCCTTGCTTCCAGCGTTATTTGTGTCGCCACCATAGAACACTTCGATTTGTGGACTGCCTGGCCCGGTGTCACAATAGTCGACATGGCAAGTTCCTGAAGAATTGCTCCAGATTATGCACTGGTTCGCTGGCGTGAAGTAGCCTGTGGGGCTGGATGAGGCGAATGTAATGTTCCCCATTGGGTAGTGGCCGATGTTCCCCGTCTGGTGGTAGCCGCTTATGACTGCCTGACATCTTGTTGGGGAACCCACAATCACAGACTGTGGGGCACAGGAAACGGACGTCTGGGTCGACGCTTCGGTAATCAGTATGGGGAACTCCCCGGAACTATTCTGGTTGTCAGCGTCGCC
>CAZHNH010000063.1:0-8969 GCA_964533695.1 uncultured Nitrosopumilales archaeon
CAAGAATGAAATCCCTTACTGTTTTTGCTGCCTCGGGGTCGAGATTCGCTGTCGGCTCGTCCATGAAAAGTATCTGCGGGTCGTGGACAAGTGCCAAGGCTATTGCGAGCTTCTGTTTCATCCCCTTAGAGAATGTCGCAACCGAAACATCCTTCTTCTCCCAGAGTTCGAGCATCTTGAGGAGGGCTGCGATGCTCTCTTTCCTTTGCGATTCTGTCCGGTCGTAGAGTTTCCCGTAGAAGTCCAAATTGTCGTATGCCGTCAAGCTCTCGTAGAGGCCGACGTTGTCGGGAACTAACCCAATCAGTCTTCTAATTTTCAATGAATCTGCACCGTTCCCCACTTCGTAGCCTGCAATCCTAGCGATCCCGCTCGTCTTGGAAATCAAGCAGCAGAGCATCCTTATCGTGGTGGTCTTCCCCGCGCCGTTTGGTCCCAAGAATCCAAAGACCTCCCCTTCATCCACGCGCAAGGTCACCCCATCCACGGCTGTAACGCCAGCGAACTTCTTGGTGAGGTTCTCCGTCTCGATCAAATCACTTCACCTTTATTCGTCCCCTCTCGAGACTCGATAAACATCTTTCGATGAAGGGAATGTACTCCTGTCGAAGCCTCGGGCAACTCCAATGAACTCCTAACCGTCTGCACTTGATTCCATGAGTCTCCATTCGCCTCGTTGATTTCACTTGTTCTATTTCGAAGGATTTGCGAACCGTTCCTGATTCTCGTTTGAAAAGCATTTCACATGACGACACTGAGAAATCAGGCCTCTCTTCGCCTGTCAAAGGCCGATCCTCAATCATCTTGCGGCTTTAGGCTCAATTGTATGCGGGCCCGGTGGGATTTGAACCCACGACCTCTGCGAGCCTTTTGCTCACTACAGCTTAGGAGGATCGGCGGGTCCCTCTGCCGCGCTGTCCGTAGTTCGCTCGCTGGATCTGCGCTACGGGCCCGGCGTAGGCCGTGCCGAGGATGGATATTACTTCTTTCCGAGAGTTATTCGGCGAGATCGAACTCGAGTTCCAATTCTTTCCGCGAGTTCCTGAACCTCAAAGCTCCAAGCCTGATCTTCCCAACTTGCGAGGCATGGTCGACATGGCGTTCGACACAGCAGTTTATGTTCCAGTCCGGAATCCGAACAATCCTGAGCCTCGTCGCGCCGGAGGGGACCGGGAACAGATCGTAGATCGCGTCCCCGAAGTGCTTCTCAGCCTCTTCCCTCTCCATTTCGAACTCTACGACCTCCACACCTTCGACGACCTTGTCGTTTGCGGCCTGCTCGATCCTGGCCAACTCCTCTACGGTCGGCTTCCTGTCGAACTGGACGGTCAGCCTTCCGTGGCCTTCCGAGACATAGACCGATGCGGTCCACTTCGCACCTAACACCTTCTGGGCTGCGCCCTTTAGCACGTGGACGGCCGTGTGGGTCCTCGTCTCTTCGGCGTTCAACTACATCCTCGTAACAATCTTGTAGAATTCCGAGAGCCTCGTCTCTAGTCCATACCTCTTCTCGTTGTTCCGCATGTACCAGAAAACCGACAGAAGGGTCGGCCACATTGAGAGAAGACTGAACCTCTCTTCCACTTTCGCCCTGATGAATTTGTAGACCTTCGCATACACCTCGAACTTCTCAAGCACTGCCTTCCGATAGCCCTCCCTGTCTGCCATGTGCTCTACGAAGAGGTCCGCGCACTGCATGCTTGGGATGATCCCTTCGCCAAGCATTGGGTAGACGGTCCCTATGCTCTCACCAACTCCTACAACTTTTCCGTCGAAGAAGGGTTCACAGAAGCGGGGCGGTGTAACCCTTACCGGCCTCCCGATCTTTTTTACTACTTCGCAGTTATACTTCTTCACGAACTCGTCCAGCTCCCCTCTGTACCTCCCTCGCAGGTCTCCTGCGCCGACGTGTGCAGTGCCGTCTCCGAGAGGAAAGTACCACCAGTAGCCAGTGAGGCCAGGGTAGGGTCTAATCACGAAGTCATCATACGGAAGCTCTTTGGACTTCACCTGGTACTCAAGTGACGGGATCACGAGATCTTCCTTCAGCTTGGGGAGCAGAGACCGATGCAGACCTGTAGCATCGATGACAAGATCAAAGTCAGAGAACCTTCCATTTGGGTGTTTGATCTGTTCCCCCCAATGTACCTTCTTCCCCTGCAACATATCATGCGTCAGTCTATGCTTATCATACGTAACGAGCCCCCTAAGTTTGATCTCTAGCTTCTCGTCGCCGAGGTCCACTGTCATCCGCTTCCCTTTGTGCAGGACATAGTCATCGAAGTTGAACCCCGCGCGTTTCACCATCTCTGAGATGATAGGCTGGCTCGTTCCCCAAGCGCACACGGTATACCAATTCGCTTCCGTCCGCATCTCGAACGCCTCTACTGTGTGCTCGTGGGGGATCCTGTTTAGTAGATACGCCCCGGCGACCCCAGTGCCCACGACCGCTACCTTCATCAGTATACGAGCATCTCCACGTTTCTGACCGCTTTTCTACTTGTCGTCTACTTAAGCCAGAGCTCGGCCTAATAGCCCTTCTAGAAGACACACCCCAGATCTCTCTGGGATTTCCAGGAAACCAAGGATGGTGCCCCTCCCGATACCATGCATATGCCACGGAAACCTAATAAGCCTGGTAAACCGCGTAAACTCATGGATGTCGAAGCCTAAGAAAGCAGAACCGGCTGCAGACTCGAAGACAATCGTCGTCAAGGTCTCGAAAGACACCCACGACAGGCTCGTCTCCCTCGCCAAGTGGGGAGATACGATGGACCAGGTAATCCATCGCCTCACCGCCCAGGCAAAGGGGTTGGAAGACATTGTTGCTGGCCAGAGCTCAATCTGCTTCATCGATGGCCAAGAAGGGAGGCTCCTTTACAGAGGGTACGACATCGAAGACCTTTCGGCGAAGTCCAGTTATGAGGAGACAGCCTTTCTTCTCTGGCACGCGCACCTTCCGACCGCAGACGAGCTACATTCCTTCTCGGCCGAGCTGACCTCTAAGAGAGCAGTACCAAAAGAGGTTCTGTCGATTCTGAGGTCGCTTCCAAAGAATGTTGATGCGATGGACGCGCTCAGAGTCTGCGTTGCTTCACTCGGCGTTTACGACGACCCCATGCTTACTTCCCTCGAGAAGGCGGTCTCTATATCGGCCAAGATGGGAACTATTGTCGCGGCGATTCACCGGCACAAGCACGACCAGGATTTCATACTCCCTAAGGACGACCTCGGCTATTCCTCCAATCTGATCAGAATGATCACAGGGGTTGAGCCTAACAAAGAAGACGAGAAGCTAATGGACGTCTTACTCATCCTCCACGCTGACCATGAGCTGAACGCGTCTACCTTTACTGCAAGGGTCATCGCTTCTACGCTTTCCGATGTGTACTCCGCCGTGACAGGCGCAATTGGAGCTCTGAAGGGGCCACTTCACGGAGGGGCGAACGAAAAGGTCATCGAAATGACCATCGAAATTGGAACCCCAGAGAACGCAGAGTCCTACGTGGATGCACTTCTAGCTAAACGCCAGAAGATCACAGGCTTCGGACATAGGGTCTACAAGACCATGGATCCAAGAGCACGCATACTAAAGGACATGGCGAAAGACTTCGTAAGGGCCGAAAAGGAGAGGAGGGTATTCCAGATCCTGGACAAGACAGAGCAGATGATGAAAGAGTGGAGGAACCTGTACCCAAACGTTGACCTCTACTCTGGCCTTGCCTTGAACCATGTGGGTGTCCCGAGCTATCTGTTCACCCCGGTGTTCGCCGTGGGGAGAGCCCCCGGCTGGTTGGCGCACATCCTCGAGCAGTACGGCGACAACAGGATAATCAGGCCCAGGGCTGAATACATAGGCCAGCCGAAGACGCCCTACATCCCCATCGAGAAGCGAACCCCGCTGGCGGTGGCGAAGTGACGAGAGTCGAGGCACTAGTGAAGCGGAGACCAGTCACCATCGACTCTAAGGCTTCGATCAAACAGGCGGCAGAATTGTTTGCGAAGGAGGGGATAGGACTCATTGTCGTAGCTTCCTCAGCAAACCCACAGAGGGCAGAGGCGGTCGTGTCCGAGAGGGATGTCGTCAGAGCCGTAGCCAATGGGAGCCACCTTGGGACTTCTCTCGACTCGATTGCGTCCAAAGACCTAGTGAGCGTCAGACGTTCAGACCTCCCGTCGAAAGCTGCCAAGCTCATGATGGAGAGAGGGATCAGGCACCTGATCGTAGAAAACGACGACGGCACCCTTTTCG
Organism: uncultured Nitrosopumilales archaeon; assembly: GCA_964533695.1. Taxonomy (GTDB): domain Archaea; phylum Thermoproteota; class Nitrososphaeria; order Nitrososphaerales; family Gagatemarchaeaceae; genus UBA183. The sequence goes on from CAZHNH010000063.1 coordinate 4,253, forward strand.
GAGTACTCTCGATTCGGGATTTCTTCAGGGAGGATAGACTCCTGCAGAGCTTCATCAATGACGAGGCTCATGATGCGCACGGGACCGACTAGCCAGCGCGTTCTTGAATCGCCGGTCATTGGGTTTGGTTCATCAGTCTCTTTCCCTTTCCTCGCGGGCCCCACTTACGGGTTTTGTCCGTGGTCGTACTGAGCCAAGTCAGACATGGACGCCGCGTATACGGATTCGTAATCCATCATCGTTATAGTCTAACCCCTACCTGTTAGGTTCGTTACCATGCAGAAGACCGAAACCGAGGACATGGTGGAGATACCGTTTGAGTACCTTCTTGCGACCCATATCCAGGTCAATGCGATGTATGACAAGCTTAAGGAGCTTCTCGGTGAACCAGTAGCTCTCTCGCTTATGGCGCTTTCCGCGGATGCGGGGTTGACCGCCAAACAACCGACTCCTTCCGCGAGCATTGAGGAACTCAGGAGAGTCATCAATGGGGTTGGCTACGAATTGGCCGCAGAACGCAAGGGTAATCTCGTGACTTTCCGATTAGCGTGTCCATATGCTGATAGGATACATCCACACCTTGGAAAGGAGTCTTCCTTCTGCCCGATGTCGCAGACGGTTCTGAGCACGATGCGGAAGAAATACTTCAAGTCGACAATTATAGGCAGCAAGCTCATGCATGGCGGTTCTCTCTTTACAATTGAGGTTCAAGATTAGTGACGAAGGCCGAGGGTCAAAACGCCCGGCCTAGCAGGAACAAGAATTCGTACCGTGGCCCAAGAGCCTGACAGACCCAATCATCGCCAATTTTAAATATCGTGAAAGAGTCGGTTTTCTTAGATGGTTCTTTTCGGGGACATTGGTTCAGTCTTCCTTATGGCGCTCGTGGGGGTAGTATTCACCGTCCCGGTCGTCGTTGTGCCGAAGCTTCTCGCCCCCAAACGCCCCAACCCAGTCAAGAACGCCCCTTTCGAGTGTGGGCAGGTCCCTGTCGGTGCAGGGAAGGTGCATTTCATGATGCAGTACTACGCCTATCTGTTAATGTTCATAGTTTTTGACGTGCTGTCTATGTTCCTTTATGCATGGGCCGCTGCCTACAAACCACTCGGCCTTGGCCTCTCGTCCGACTGGATGCTGACGCTGTTCATGGCGCTTCTCTTCGTGCCCATGGGGTTCGCATTGGTCCTCGCTGGGAGGCGAGAGCTCTGGTAGAGCAGGTCGACAAGACTGGAGCTTTCCAGGTTCTCGTAGGCAAGGTCGACAACGTCCTTCAGTACGCCATAGGAGATCCCATGCGGTATCTCGCAAATTGGGGAAGGCTCTACTCCCTTTGGCCGGTGCACCTCGAGACAGCCTGTTGCTCTGTCGAGGTGGGTGCCGCAGCTGGATCGAGATTCGACTTCGAGAGGTTCGGCACGCTCGAGGCTTTTGGCTCGTTGAGGCAATGTGATCTCCTCATAGTAATGGGGACCGTGACGCGCAAGCTCGCGCCAAGACTCAAACTGATCTACGACCAGATGGCGGATCCGAAGTGGGTCATAGCAATGGGCGCGTGTTCCATAACAGGAGGGCTGTATTTCGATTCGTACAACGTGCTCAGGGGGATCGACGATGTAATCCCCGTCGACGTTTACGTTCCGGGATGCCCTCCCAGGGCTGAGGCTCTTCTTCAGGGCATCGTCTTGCTCCAAGAGAAGATCAGGAAACTCCCGACGCTCAGCGGCGCGTGATAGTCTAGTTGAGCGAACCGAAGGCGCAGCCCCAGCAGCCGTCTGCCCAATCAGTGCCTCAGGGCGCGCCGGTAAAGGCCGCGCAGACCAAACCGGAGCCGGTGCGAACCAAGGAACTCGCTGCGAAAATATTGTCCAGGTATCCGGATGTCAAGGTCGACTGGATGAAAGAGAGAAGGCTAAAGGTGACGGCTCCTCTGCCTGAGATCAAGGGACTCGCAGCTTTCGTCCGTGACGACCTCGGGTTCGACCACATAAGTGCGGTCAGCGGCGTTGACTGGATTGCGCACCACGAACTAGAGGTCATCTACTTCGCGGGGAGCGTAAAGGAGGGTTGGGCGGACTTCGTGATCGCTGTCGCAGAAAGGGTTGCCCGCGATAATCCAGTGGTCCCAAGTCTGATAGAGGTCTGGCCTGGCGCGGAGTACCACGAGCGTGAAACCCACGAGATGTTTGGCATCAACTTCCAGGGGCACCCGGACCAGTCCCACCTCTTGCTCCCCGAGGACTGGAACGACCTCCCTCCGCTTCGCAAGGATTACGTCTCACCGGGGCGATGAATACGCCCATGACCTCGACGACGGTGATTCCATGGATTATGACTAGGTCCCATTTTCCCAATAGGGTGGACCAGGTCCTGGTAACGGTGACAGCATACTAATGGCAGTCGAAGCGGAGTACTCCCCTGACGCAGACAGGATCATGGCCGTCTCGCTCGGGCCCCAGCACCCTGGCGCGGGACACTTTAGGATCAGGCTCTGGCTTGACGGAGACTTCCTTGTCAGGGCTTCCCCTGACGCAGGCTACGTTCACCGGGGAGAAGAGAAGATGGCCGAATATCGCAACTATACCCAGAACGTCCCTCACCTGGAGCGACCTGTCATCCTCGACAGTTCGAACATCCTTCTCCCCTACGCCCTCGGGGTAGACGAGCTAATGGGCAACAATGTTCCGCCCCGCGCCCAGTTTCTACGCGTCATAATGTCCGAAGCCAACCGCATCATCTCGCACATGTACTACCTCGGGATTCTGGGGATATTCGTGGGCCACTCGACGATGATCGAATGGGCCATGGGCGACAGGGACTTCTGGATCGACTTCGCGGAGAGGATTGGAGGAGCCAGGGTCACCTTCGCCTACGTAATCCCCGGAGGAGTCAGAAACGATATCCCTCCCTATGCAATCGAGAAGGGGCTCAAGACGTGCGACTGGTTCGAGAAGAGAATGAACGAGTACGAGAAGATCTTCCTGAAGAACCCGATTTTTCTCGAGAGGTCAGAAGGAGTCGGGGTACTTTCCAGGGAAGACGCCATCCGGTTCGGAGCCACCGGAACAGTTCTAAGGGCTTCTGGGGTAAGGCACGACCTGAGGAGGGACGAACCATATTGTGTCTATCCCGAGCTCGACTTCGAGATCCCGTTCCTGGAACAGGGGGACTCATGGGCAAGGGCCTACGTGGCTCTGCTTGAGATGCGAGAATCTGTCAAGATAATCAGACAGGCGTTGAAGAAACTCCCTCCAGGATCTGTCCGCCTAAAGCTCGGACCCCAGCCAAGGGTCCCTGCCGGGGAGGTCTACACTCGGACTGAAGCGGCAAGGGGAGAGATGAGCTACCACATCGTGAGCGACGGATCCCCGCGACCGTACAGGGTGAAGATAGGGACCCCGAGCTTCAAGAATCTGGCTGCTCTCCCTCACTTGCTCAAGAATGTGCACGTCGCGGACATTCCGGTGATATATTGGAGTTTGAATTACTGGCCAGTCGAGGCGGATAGATAGTCCACTCTTCAGTGGACTGGGCTTGTCTACGGCCTCATTTTGACGACCAGCCTTACGTGTATTGCAGACAGAGATGCCTGTCACGAGTGCGACGCAAGGTTCTGATCCTGTCCATTTGGTCGAGAGTGTCTTGTGCCCTTCTTTGGACTCCCTTCAGGACTTGAATCACTTCGCTGCGGCCAGCAAACGTATGTGCGCCACAAGATCGATTACGGAGCTCTCCACTTTTTTCCATTTAGTTTTCGACCTATTGCGCGATTCGTTAAGCAGTAAGTCAAAGGATATTGCTATCAACAGGTATGTTTGATCTCGTGGGCATCGTATTCGAATATCACGTTGAGCAGTAAGTTCGAGAAACAGTGGAAGGCCCAGGAGAAGGAAAGCTTCGGAAAGCAGGTTCGCGAAACGGTTCGCGGTCCCAAGCCGTTGAAGCCGCAAATACAGAAGGCGACCCAGCAACTCACCGGAGAGATCAACCGGCTGGATCAGGCAAACAACAGGCTGAAGCAACGCGAAAGCTCCATCTTCAAGAAGACCGTGGCGGCAGTCCAGGCCCACGACCAAGAGTCGAGCAAGGCCTACTCAAACGAGCTCTCCGAAGTCCGAAAGATGCAGAAGATAGTCACACAGTCGAGGATCGCTCTCGAGCAGATCACCACGCGGCTGCAGACTGTCACTGACGTCGGAGACTTCGCCGCGACTATCGCCCCCGCGATCGGGGTGATCAAGAACGTCCGCGCGACACTCGGCGAAGCAATGCCTGACGCGCAAGGTGCCCTCGGCGAGATTGGCGCACAGCTCAGCTCGATCATGGTAGATGTCGGCACGATTACCGGGACGAGCTTCTATCAGGCAGAGAATAGCGAAGAAGCGAACAAAATCCTGTCTGAAGCCGCGGCCATAGCCGAGAAGAGAGTGAGCGAGAGCCTGCCAGAGGTCCCCACCTCGTCGAACGAGTCCATCTTCACGAACGGGTAGAAGAGAAAGAGAGACAATCGACCGGGTAGACGCGGGGCGAAGACGCCAGAGGGCTGTTCGGCGGTCGCCGGCCGACCAACGAACCGATGCCAGCCGACGAGCGGCCTCCCCTTCTTTCTATTACGAGGATGCAAACCGAGCTTGTAGCGTTGACGCTAGCCGGCCGACCCAGAGATTCATTCAACCACTTGTCCCCCCATTTCTCTATTCGATCACCAAGGGTGAACCGG
>CAZHNH010000064.1:0-5082 GCA_964533695.1 uncultured Nitrosopumilales archaeon
TAAAGGGAAAACGCTCTGCAACTTGGAAATGAGGTGCTTCACCGTCCCACAGATGTAGGAGTAGCCATTGTCCCTCAGCATTTGTTGAGATCTGTTCACGAAGAGGCACCTGCCTCCGCAGATGTCAAAGACGCTGCATGAGGTACATGGTTCCCCGACGGTCGCTAACCCGCACAACGAATCGGGCGAGTTCGTGAATATGGATCCTACAAGCGAAAAGTCGAAGTCGATGGCCACAGGGCATGCAGAAATTCTACCGTCAGGCATTATCGTGAAGAAGTCGATTCCAGAGCCGCAGCGAAGGCGTGACTTTCTCCCGGTTAAGAGCGTATTCATTATCCCGATGAAAGGAACGATTCCAACGACTCTTCCTGAGCTTGCCATCTCTTCGACCCACCAGTCTATGAGCGCAGAGACGCCTGAATCGTATTCGGCTAGCCACTCTTCCAATCTTGGTTCGGCATTCTCTCCCGCTTCCCAGAACATGCTGAAGCTAAGCTGCCAGTGAACATGATCAAACAGGCCTGTACTGATTAGGTGCCTGACATTGTTGAAGATGTCTGATCCCTGTACGACCGTCATGCGTGCCACTACGTCGCCGCGATAACCAGCTGACCTGAGGTAACCTACATTTCTCATCACACGGTCGTAAACACCAGTTCCCCGTTCCCCGTCGGTGACTTCCTTTGTTCCGTCGATTGACACGAGTATCGAATGGAACTTTGGCAACAGGCCTGGCTCAATTCTGTCGAGGAAAACGCCATTAGTCTGAACTACAAATCTTGCGTCGACCGAATCCATGATACTCTTCATAGTTGAGATTCGAAGAAGCGGTTCGCCTCCATAGAATTCTATCACCGGGCCGCTATCTCTTGACAAGAAAGACTTCAGTTCTTCAACAGAATACTTGATTTCATGGGGTGGCGAGTCGCTGCCCCCGCCACAGTATGAACACAACAGGTTGCACTCCTTCGTGAGAATCACGAAGTAATGCATATCTGGCTGAGAGACCCCACTTGATATAAAGTGGACTTGTGAGACCACATTCAGAGCATAGGGGAATAAAATTGGAAGGCTTCGAGGGGTTCGGAATTAGTCCGGAAATCAAGAGAGGAGTCGATGCTGTTGGGTACCGGCAGCCCTTCCCCATTCAGCAGCGGGCGATTGGCCCTCTCCTGGCAGGGAGAAACGTAATTGGACAGGCAAAGGCTGGATCCGGAAAGACGGCCGCCTTTGGAATCCCTCTGCTCCATGCGGTCAATCCGAACGATCATAGGGTGCAGGCTCTCGTCCTCGCCCCGACGCGGGAGCTGGCAGCGCAGATAAGGCATGAGCTAATGAGAATAGGCGCATTCACCGGGATAAGCGTTCTTGCCATCTGCGGTGGGCAGTCGATCGACCTTCAGCTGGCTAGCCTAAGGCAGGGGGCAAATGTTGTGGTCGGCACTCCAGGAAGGGTGATAGACCACCTAATGCATCATACTCTGCATCTTGGCGCAGTCCGCTTCGCTGTCATCGATGAGGCCGATATCATGCTCGACATGGGGTTCATCGACGATGTCGACTTCATCCTCGAATCCACACCCGAGGACTGTCAGCTAAGTCTCTTCTCCGCAACGATGCCGAGGAGAGTTATAGAGCTCTCGGAACGTTTCATAAGGGATCCTGAACGCATTCTCATAGACCAAGAAAGGTCTTCCTCAGAGACTCTGGAACAGCTCTATGCTTCGGTTGAACGCCCTGACAAACTAGATCTTCTATTGCAGCTCCTCGATAAGAAAGAGGGTAAGGGAAGCGCCGTGGTCTTCTGCAGGACGCGGCGCGGTGCAATCAAGCTTGCAAAGGAGCTTCAAAGGCGCTTCCTAAGCGTTGCTCAGCTCCATGGAGACCTCTCTCAGAACCAACGCGATCACTCGATGAGCCTCTTTAGAGCTGGCAAAGTGGACATCCTTGTTACCACAGATGTCGCCGCCCGCGGAATCGATGTCAGACACGTCGCGTGCGTGGTAAACTATGACGTGCCCGAGGATCCTACGGTGTACCTTCACCGGGTGGGCAGGACTGCCAGAGCGGGAGATCCCGGACGGGCTTACACCTTTGTGAGCAGGGACGAAAAAATGGACTTTGCAAGGATACTGAATCTCGCAAAGTCACCCATTAAACCAATGAGGCCGGAGGACGAAATTCATTTCGTGCCAAGAGAACTAGAGCGCTTTGATCGGGATCATAAACGCTACGGGAGGCGAGACTACAGGTATGGCCATCATGAGAGAGGGACGAGGTGGAGGAGGCGCAAGTGAAGCGCTTTAATCATGACGCCTTTACGGGTGGGGGGAGGGCCGGTCGGTGACAATCAATGGGTAAGCGGAAGGTGCTGAGCGAGTCAAATCTTAAAGAACTCGTGATGCCCGGACAAGGGGAAATCCTAGGGAAGGCCATCAAGCTTACAGGGGGAGATCAGGTGATTGTGAAATGTGCTGACGGGGAGACACGGAACTGCAGGATTCGGGGGAAACTTAAGCGTAGAATGTGGATACGTGAGGGAGACATCGTACTCGTAGCTCCCTGGGATTTCGACAACCGGAAAGCGGACATCTTATGGCGGTACATCAAGGCTCATGCCGAATGGCTTCAGCAGAACGGATACCTCAGTACCGTCTGAAGGCCGATGAGAGAAGGTAAAGATAGGGGCCAACTTTAGCTTCAGCCAAGCCCCATGACAAACTAATCAATCCGGCGACCTCCCCTCTCGCCCATGGCCATCGCGACCACCACCAAGAAAGCGGTGGACATCTTGATCGTTGGGGCAGGCGTTCTTGGGGTCTCAATAGCGTATTGGTTGACGAGTCTCTACGACTGCAAAATCTTGCTAGTAGATGGAGAATCGGGCGTCGCTCTGCATGCAAGCAAGCGGAACACAGGCGTTATCCACAGACCCTACTATCTCGATCCGGTTACCAAGAAGACGTTCGCCCTCTCCGCGGGGCGTTCTTACCCACTATGGCACGACTTGGCCATAAGATACAGGCTCCCATGGCGGGCATCAGGGACTCTGGAGGTTGCAAACCGCCGAGAGGACATTGCCGTCCTCGAAAGGCACATGCGGTGGGGTAAGGATAACGGCATTGGAGACGACGACTTGGAGCTCCTCGATTCAACATCCGTCAAGTCGCTTGAGCCCGAGGTCAATTGCGCCGCTGCGCTCCACTCAAAGACGGATGTCTCCGTAGACTTTTGCATGTTCACGGAGTGTGTCTACGGGCTCGCTCTCGAAAAAGGCCTTTCTTTCATGGGAGGGCTCAACCTGTCTTCGTTGGCGGCAGACGCTGACGGAATGAGAGTGTCCTTCTCAGGGGGCGGGGGTCTTGCCGGGTTGAAGTGTGGCCTCCTAATCAACGCTGCAGGGGGAGGTGCCCTTGAGATCGCTCACCTGGCAGGGCTGGCCCGAGAATACGCGGCTCTGAATTTCAGGGGCGAATATTGGGTTGTGGATGAGCCGTTCGCCTCAAAGGTCGGCAGGAACGTCTACGTGCTCCCAAGGCACCCGCAATATCCTTTCTTGGACCCCCACTTTGTGGTGCGCTGGGATGGTTTGAGGCAAATTGGTCCGAACGCAGTGATGGTCGCTGGCCCTTACGTCTACAGAGGCCTGGGGTTCAGGTCTCTCAACAGGTTTGTTTATCCCCCTGCTTGGCCTAAGCTGAGGCTGCTGGCTGACCCCGAATTCGTCTCTCTGGTGACAGGAGAGTGGCGTAGCTCACTCTCAAAGGCCGCGATGTGCGAACGCGTCAGGATGTTTATTCCAGGGCTCAACAGCAAGTCGCTCAACTCTAGGGGCGTCGCCGGTGTCAGGTCGTCCCTAATCGGCGTGGAAGGCTTTGTACCTGAAGCGATACTCGTCCAGGACAGAAGCTCCGTCCATGTTCTCAATTACAACTCCCCGGGGGCAACAGGCGCGCCTGCGTATTCCGCTGGCTTGGTGGCCAAGTTGCGCGAGGACGGCGTTCTCGACGGATTCAGACGCAAACCATACCGTCCTGAAAGCATGGTCTGGGACTTCGCTTCTGCGGCGGGCCTTGCCTAAGTGGAACCACGTAGAGGCACTTACGCCCCTCGCTATCGTTACACTTGATCTATTCCAGTACGTGGATGTTCTTCTCTGCGCAAATATCCTTGAGTATCTTCGGCCATACCGATACGCTCACTTCACCAAGGTGCGCCTTTTTGAGAAGTAGCATCATAGTTCTCGACTGCCCGATACCACCGCCGACAGAGAGCGGGAGCTCACCGCTGATTATCCCCTTGTGGTAATCGTACTTCAAGAAGTCCATTTGTCCACTCAGCTCGAGCTGCTTTCTCAGAGATGCTGCATCGACTCTTATCCCCATAGAGCTCAGCTCGTGTCTGCGTTTTGTGACAGGGTTCCAGACAAGAATGTCGCCGTTTAGCCCATGCATGGGCCTCCCATCCTTAGATTTCGTCTCCGTTACCCAATCATCATAGTCTGCCGCCCTCATCTCATGGGGGTGGCCGTTCTTGAGTACCCAGCCGATACCTATGATGAATACAGCGGGGTGTTTCTGCAAGATAGCAGTTTCGCGCTGCTTCCTAGGCAGGTTTGGGTACATCTCGAGGATGTCTTCGGCGTGCATGAACTCGATTGTTTCGGGCATGCTGGGGTACTTCGTTTTCAACTTCGGATAATCTTCCTGCACGCGTTTTTCCGCCCCTTTCAGGACCTTCCATATCTTACTGACGATTTCGATCAGGTATGTCAGGTTACGATTCTCGGAACTCACGACTCGCTCCCAGTCCCACTGGTCGACGTATGCGCTGTGGTCGTGGTCGAGGAAGTAGTCCTTTCTGACCGCCCTCATATCAGTGCAAATCCCTTCGCCGACTCTCATTCCAAATTGCTTCAGGGCGAATCGCTTCCACTTGGTTGCGGCTTGAACGACTTGGGCATCAATTGGGTGCTTGTTGTAGTCGTTGGAAATGTGGAACTGAATGGGCGTCCGTGAACCATCCCTGTCGAGCATGTCGTTGATTCCGCTAGAGGCATCGACGATGAGTGGGACTTGA
>CAZHNH010000065.1:0-5091 GCA_964533695.1 uncultured Nitrosopumilales archaeon
AGGGCGGGATTGTTTGAGAGACCGACAGGGTTCGTCTGGGTCGAGGAAGGAAAACTCGCGGGGTCAGGATTTCCCGCTTCAAGAAACCAACTGAGATGGCTTCGAAACCAACGTATTAATACAATCCTGACACTCACAGAAAGGCCAATTCCAGAGGAGTGGCTCGAGGGGATGGACTTGGAGGTCCGCCACATCCCCATGAAGGATCATTTGCCTCCGGACGGGGCAAGCCTCGGTGAGGCCGCCAAGTTTCTGGAACAGAGCCTCGGGGCGGAAAGGGTAGTCCTTGTGCATTGTCTTGCAGGCGAGGGGAGGACGGGATGCGCACTTGCTGCCTACGTCATGTTGAGAAAGGGAGAAACTGCAAAGGAGGCCATTAAGGACTTGAGGCGGATCAAACCACAGTTCATCGAGAGGGGACAAGAGGCCGCGCTCTATGATTTGGAGAGGCTGACGGGCGGGGCGCCGGATGGCCCGACCGAATCCGAGTGACTCTCCTTAGCTTCAGAGCCAGAACCTGCCTAAGCGCAAATCGTTTTAACCTGAACAATTTGCGCCATTTCTGTCAAGCATGGCTCGTTCGGGGCGCCGGTTAGCGGCAATAATGTTTACCGACATAGTAGGATACACTGCGCTCAGTCAACGCGACGAATCCTTAGCGATAAGGATGCTTAGAAAGCACCGCGAGCTCGTCAGGCCAATTTTCAGCCACTTCGGCGGTCGGGAAATCAAGACGATGGGAGATGCATTCCTCGTCGAATTCGAAAGTGCCCTTGACGCAACGAGGTGTGGGATGGAGGTCCAGAAGGAGCTTCACACGTACAACGAGAGAGCCTCAAGGAAGCTTCTAGTCAGGATAGGCATTCACATCGGTGATGTCGTCCACCAGAAGGGTGACGTTCTTGGGGATGCCGTCAACATCGCATCTAGAATAGAGCCTCTCGCGGAGGGCGGGCAGGTTTGCATCTCTGAACAGGTCTACGATCAGGTCAGGAACAAGATTTCGTACGGACTTATCAAGCTTGACTCTCACAACCTCAAGAATGTGGCGTTCCCCGTCGATGTTTACAGAGTGGAGATGCCGTGGGAGGAGAAGGCAAAGAAAGCAGAAAAGGACGGAGGGACAATCAGCCTTGTCAAGCGGTATCCTGTCCAAGAGCGGATTAGCGATGGAGAGGCCCCGGCGATGACGAAGCTCGTGCTGAAGCTTACGTTGAAGAACAAGATTGCAGTCGTGGCCCTTACGAACGATCCCTTGATTCCAAAGGCGTTGGCTAGGTTCTCGGCTGAAGTCGATTATTCGCGAGGTGAGACTCTTCACATAGTCTCAGGAATCGAGACAGTGAAGGTTGTCACGGACTACAAGAATCTTGAGAAACTGAAATCTGTCGTCGCAAACAAGAGGATACTCAGCATCACCACGGGCCTGGCCGAAATCGTAATCTCCCTCGCGGACTCGGTGTTGAACACACCAGGCGTTGTGGCGACCATTAGCACCCATCTCGCGAGAAGCGGCATCAACCTGGTGGAATACATCACATGCAGTCCTCATGCGATCGTCGTTGTCGAAGAGAAGGACGCGTTGAAATGCTACCAGCTTCTTGAAGACCTTGCTACGGGCCACATAGAATTGCCGACGTAGCGGCTGAAGCACGTCAGAAATTGCATTCTTCTGACAGGCCAGGTCCGTTACTTCGTACTTCGACATTCACTTCAATCGAATCTTCTGGCGATTCGAAGAAAACGAGCGAAGAAAGTCTAAATCATGATTCAACGAACAAGCAGAGACCAAGTGGAACCAACCTTTCTTTCCTACGACAGAGGAACGATTTTGATCCGCAGTGAGGCGAAGGTGCCTTACTCGAGTTGGGACGATAGGGTACGAGCTTTTAGGGCACAGGCACTTTACTACAGAGAGATAGTAGAGTTTGTCCAGAGAAGCGACCTCTCGACAGTCAGGGACAGCGTTCAGGACCTTCCTCCTCACCCAGACATGCTGAAGTGCAGAGCCGTGACGCTGAGGGGATATCAGAAGACAGCCCTGAACGCTTGGGAGAAGGCAGGGCGTCGCGGCGTCATTGTGCTTCCGACTGGTTCTGGGAAGACTGTGATTGGAATTAAGGCAATCGAACGCGTTAACGAACCAGCGGTTGTAGTGGTCCCGACGCTTGACCTGCTCGAACAGTGGAGGACGAGAGTTCAGGAGAGCCTGGGAGTGGAGGTTGGAGTTTACGGAGGAGGGGAAAACTCAGTCAAGGCCGTGACGATCTGCACCTATGATTCGGCGTACATACGGGCGTCGGAGCTTGGCAACAGGTTCTCTCTTATTATCTTTGATGAGACCCATCACCTTCCGGGAGAGAGTTTTAGGCAGATAGCTGAGATGTTCACTGCGCCATGCAGGATGGGGCTCACGGCGACCTACGAGCGTGAGGACATGCTGCATCAGGAGCTCCCTAGGCTCATAGGGGGTGTAGTGTACAGGCTGAGGCCCGAAGACCTCGCTGGAAAGTATCTTTCCGACTTTCGTCTCGAGAAGGTGGACGTAGAACTCACTCCGACAGAGAAGGCGGAATATGCGCGGGAGTACAATGTGTTCAGGCAGTACCTTGAGTGCAACAGGATTTGGCTGAACTCGCCAATAGCCTTCCAGAGATTCATAATGAGAAGCTCAAGAGACCCTGAAGCCAGGCAGGCCTTGCTTGCGAGAAACAGGGCGCTGACAATCGCGTTCAATTCCGAGGCGAAGCTTGACAAGCTCGAACTCATTCTCCACTCTAACCCTGACGATAGAATTCTGATTTTCACCCAACACAACGATCTTGTTTACAAAATATCAAAGCGGTTCCTTCTTCCCTTCATTACCCACACATCTGGGAAAGAGGAGAGATACGAAGTCCTGAAGGGTTTCAGAGAGGGAGACTATAGAGCCCTGGTAACCTCCAAGGTGTTGGACGAGGGGATAGATGTCCCGGAGGCGTCCATCGGCGTGATTGTCAGCGGGACAGGGAGTTCGAGGGAGTTCGTCCAGAGGCTCGGGAGACTCCTAAGAAAGAGCGAGGGCAAGGGACAGGCAAGGCTGATAGAGATCGTGTCGAGGGAGACATCTGAGACGAGGACGAGCAGCAGGAGGAGGAGAGGTAGGGAGCGCCATGACGGCGTTGAAGAGGACGAGAGCAATCTGGCGCATGCGACAAACGAGTAGGAGGAAGTCGCCATAGAATGCTTCCGTCGGAGCTACTGAGAACGAAAATCTCCAAGGGGAGGATTCGGCCCATCTACGTGCCTCTGGATTCGGACAATGCAACACTCGCAAGTGAAGTAACTGACGTATACAACAAATGCGTGGGAACGAGGAAAGGTGCGCTCATCGATAACCTCTTTGAGATAGAGAGCCAGGGGTACGACTTCAAACTCGTCCGAGGCCTTGCCGCCCTTCTTGAAAGAAGGTCGACGTTCGAAATTGACAGTGTCCTGAATCCTGTGCAAGCGAGGAAGGCGGTCTTCAGCGAAGCAAGCAAGGCGAGGGTATCCACAAGTGAGCAAAGGGCGACGGCGATCAAACGGGCTTCAGACGAGTTACGCGTCTCGCCCGAAGCGTTAGAGAGAGCCCTCTTCAGTGATGTGGAAGAGGAATTAATTCTGAAGGAGTTCAGACCCTTTCCCAGCGCGCTTGGACTGCTGAGGCAATACAACCTCTCGGTGACACAGACGCTCCTCTTCAAAGCACTCAGGGTCGAGTTCTCTGCTTCAGGAAACTGGAAAAACATTTTCAGAAATGTGAAGCGGCTCGGCCTGATTTACTCCGTCGAGAAAGAGGCGAAAACGGGAGGTGACGGGCGATTTAGAGTCTCTCTAGACGGTCCACTCTCGCTTTTCAAGATGACGGAAAGGTATGGCACTTCGATTGCGAAGCTCCTCCCGCAGATAGTGGCGGCAGACTCCTGGGACATCAAGGCGGAGATTTTGTTGAGGAATAGGGGCGGAAAGGTGTTCATCTTTGAAGGAAACAGCGGCGAATTGAAGAATGTGGTTGCTGATGCCGATGCCTCAACTCTTGGCAAGGACGACCTAGTGTCACATCGACCACGGCGGGGCAGCAGCTTCGACAGCAGTACCGAGGAGAGGTTCTCAAAGTCGTTCCTGTCGTTCGCCACTGGATGGGAATTGAGGAGAGAACCCGAACCGCTTCAGGCAGGTACCCACGTAATGATACCCGACTTCAGCTTCGAGAAGCATGGCATCAAGGTCTACCTCGAGGTGGTCGGCTTCTGGACCCCAGATTACCTTGAGAGGAAAATAGCCAAGTTGAGGTCCATCGCCGAAAGAGATAGGGTGGACATGATCATCGCGGCAGACGAAAGCCTGGCGTGCTCAAAGCTTGAGAGGCTCAAGGAGACGGCCCTCGTAATCTACTACAAGAACGCGGTTCCACTGAAACCGATAGTGGAGTACCTGAGGAAGAAGGAGTCATCGTTCATCAACGAACAGGTCAACCGTCTCGGCAGCAGAGGTGAGGGAGAAGAATCGACTGTTGCCGTCAACCTAAGGGGAGGCGTCGTGAGCCTCGAGGAGGTCGCTGCTCAGAAGGGGGTCTCGCTCGCTTCAATTAGGATTGCACTACGCAATTTCGAGCAGGAAGGTTACGTTAGAACAGGGGACATCTTTGTCTCTAAGGCCAAGCTCAAGGAGATTGAAGAGAGACTCGCGGGCGTCGAGAAACTCGCCGTTGCACTTCGTATCATCGAAGACTCGGGTGTGAAGCAAGAAGGGGGAAAAGTGCTGGACGCTCTGGGTTACACCTCTACTTGGGAAGGCATGGATATGGACACGGTCAGGATATCCAAAACCCTCCATGCGCCAGCCGCAGCGAAAGGTGCCCCTTCCTCGTAAGGTACGTTCCGGTTGCTGCAATTGGTGAAACAAAGGAATAGACTTCTACTCAGATTGACGTAGGAGCAGGGATTCTATCCTCTCCCTTCGCAGTTGCAAACAAGGAGCGTGTGGGCCATCCAAGTGCGTTTTGCACCGTCTTCGCTAATGTTTGTCTCTAGACTTATCACCCTGAAAGACTTGCCTTTGGGGTTCTCT
>CAZHNH010000066.1:0-5577 GCA_964533695.1 uncultured Nitrosopumilales archaeon
GAGCGACGCGTTCCATGGAGTCATCCCACGGGGCCCTTGGAGATACATCACCACCAGGAACAGCACTGCGAAGCTCGCGAGAGACTGCAAGAATGCAGCAAAGATCGATGCCGTGAGGACTCTTTCCTTCAATAGAGACAGGTCCAATAGCGGAGACGATCGGTTCTTCTCGTACACCACAAAGGCCGGGAGAAGGGTCAGGCCAAATGCGATTTCGGTCACGTACTCGGCCCCGAAGCCCGACCCTGTGATATTCGTCATCCCGTACAATAGGAAAAAGAGTGCCGCGCCTAGGACAACCATACCTCCTATGTCGAAGGTCGCCTGAATCCTAGGCGATCGCTCCTTTAGAACGATGACCCCGACGGTCGTAGCAACAATCCCGATTGGAAGGTTGATGAAGAATATGTATCGCCAGCTGAGAAAGGTGACGAAGGCGCCCCCTACCAGGATCCCTAGAATGGCGCCCAACGACCAACCTGTGCCAGTCATGCCATAGGCCTTCCCCCTTTCGTTCGGAGGGAACGTGTCCGCTATCACTGCACCGCTATTGGACGAGATCAGGGCTCCCCCTATCCCCTGGGCAACTCTGAATCCAATGAGCTCCGGGCCGCTTGCTGAGAGACCGCAGAGCAGTGAACCGAAAGTGAACGAAGCGAAGCCGATGTTGTACATTCTGACCCTTCCGAACATGTCGCCCAGCCTGCCGACTTGCGTCCCAAGTATCGTAATCACCAGCAGGTAGGCCATGATTACCCAGACCATGCTGAGTATGTCGGAATGGAGGTCGCGCATCATCACGGGGAGGCCGAGTACCACCGCCGAGGTGTCTATCCCGCTCATGGTCACCCCCAACACGACGACCGTGACCGCTATGTTGCGGTAGCGCTTCTCGGCGCCCAAGTTGGTCCTCGCCCCCTCGAGATTAGGGGCCGGAGTTGAAAGTTCGGTCAAGGTATCGCAACCTGTTGTGGGGTGTGCTAAGAACGAGCGATGTTGCTGCTTACGTCGGTCGTCTTCTTGAGCACGTAATCGAAATATCTCTCCACAGTCCCTTCCTCCGTGGTCCACTCTGCGCGCAGTCTTGTCCTCTTCTCGACTCTTCTCATAGCGGAGAGAAGGGAACGGTTCAGTTCCTTGGCGCTACCGCCGTTTAGGTGCCCTTCTAGGATGAGCTCATCCCCCTCTTGGCTAACCGAACAACCCGGTGTGGCCTCTTCCAATGCTTTCTTTACGGCCAACAGATTCGAGCTACTGACGCGCGCTCTGACGCCGACGTGCTTCCCGGGCATTTGATCCAATCCTCGCAACGAGGGTGTCACTGTGAAAAGCCTTTCCGCGACTCGCTTCAGGCCATCGGCAGGTTCTAAAACAGTCCTTGGGCGACTGAGTCAGGCTTGAATAACGATCAGGGGCTTGTCTGCGAGAGCCTGACCAAAGTCTACTCGGATTCTCATGGGAGGAAGGCCCTGGACTCGATTGACATCCGCATTCCTTCAAAGGGGATATTCTCGCTCATAGGCATGAATGGGGCGGGCAAGACCACCCTCGTGAGAATACTGGCTACTCAGTTGGAACCAACGGCGGGGAGGGCATCCATCAACGGGATTGACGTCGTCAAGGATGCGAAGGTGCTAAGGGAGAGCATCGCAACTGTCCCGCAGGAGGCAAGGACGGTTCCCTGGATGACGCCCAAACAGACCGTCCTGTCGTACTTAATGTGGAGAGGCGTGTCGTATACCGAAGCCGGCGCCAGGGCCAGCGAGGTGCTCGGCAAGGTCGGCCTGAGCCAGCAAGAAAACATGCTGACGAGGCGCCTTTCGGGGGGGATGAAAAGAAAGGTGCTAGTGGCGACGGTCCTTGCATCTAACGCTGACATCGTCTTCCTCGATGAGCCCACGACGGGCCTCGACCCGATTTCGCGAAGGGAGCTGTGGACTTTTCTCGGCGGTCTGGCGAAAGACCGCTTCCTGATACTTACCACCCATTATCTGGAGGAAGCTGAGGAACTAGCGACAATCATCGGAATCATGCATCTAGGTAGGCTTGTGGGAATGGGTACCCTTGAGCAACTCAGGGCAACCGTGCGGCAGCAGTACAGCGTTAGGGTGGCTGCGGGGTCGACTCTTCCTGAAGTGTCGGCCGGGTCGGTTACGAGGGCACGCTCTGGCGAGACGCAGATTCTGACCACCGAAGAGGAGGCTTACGGCATCTCTAGGAAGCTCCTCGAGGGAGGCGCGAAGTTCTCCATGAGCAAGATTTCACTCGACGACATCTTCTTCCATCTTGTGAACAGGAGCGACCTGGAGACGAGCGGGCAGTGAAACAGTGGGGGAGGCAGGTCGTCGCCTCCATACTTGTCAACTCAATCTACGAGATGAAGAATTATCCCGTCGTCCTCCTCAACACCGTCCTTTCTCCTCTCTCCTTTCTTCTAGTGATCGCCTTCGTTAGTAAGGGCCAGCTCATTCCCGACGCGGTCGAGGGGGGATTCATAATGAGCATGTTCAACAGTGGCATGTCTTTGCAGGGGGACTTGGCCCACTTGAAGAACGACTTCAAGCTCCAGGACATGGTGGTGAGCTCTCCAACTTCTCCGGGGGCTTATGTGGCCGGGATGGCTCTTGCCGAAGTGATATACTCCACGCCCGCCTTGGCGGTTCTGACGGTCCTCGCTGCCATATACGTCCATCCAGGAGCGGTCGAGGCATCAGAGCTGATAGGCGTGCTTCTCCTCATGTTCGTAGCTTCCATCGCGCTCGGCTATACCCTGTCTACGTTCTCCAGTGACATCGTCCAAAGCTTCGCATTTTCCAGGCTGATCTCCACTTTGTTTTCCACGCTTCCTCCCGTCTACTATCCGATTACTCTAATCCCAACGCCGTTCAGGTACGCCGCATACCTCTCCCCCACGACGTATGCGGCAGAGATATCTCAAAGTGCGACAGGCCTTCTATCGCTCTCTCAAGCCGGGACTGGCGTCGCGTGGGTAATACTCTTTGCAGTTACAACACTTCTTGCTATCGTTGCGATGAAAAAGGCCAGATGGAGAGAGGTATGACAATGATGGCCAACAAAGGCTGTCAACTTGTATGTAGCAGCACGAATTTGTCATCATTTTGGGTAATTGATGATTTTCCAGCCCATTTTCACCGCGTCTGGCAGTAAGCTTTTTCTGGGTGAGCAGAGCGAGGTTGCTCTGGACAGTATGGGTATCCAATTCGGAGACCCTCCCGTACCCAGATACGTAGGAACCGCCCCATTCGACGTCGGGCTCGCGTTGGGGTTGATAGCCGTGATAGCGGCTGTCTTCGCGGTCGACAAGCTAGGGAACTTCATGTACAGCAAGGGGTACGCCAAGCCCTTCTTCGTGCTGGGGAAGAGGCTTCACCATGTGTGGGTGTATGTCCTGGTGCCGTCCTGTTACTTGGCGATCTCTTACTTCATGTTCGTAGGTGATGCCCAGGTCATTCTAGGTCAATTCTGGTATAGGATTGGATTCTTTGTCCCTCTGGTTGCGGCATGCCTTGCGGTCGACTTCTTGGGCGACAAGGGGAAGACCAGCTCAACAGGGCTTATCCGTCATGAATGGGTCTACGCGCTAATCCCCGTCTATGTCTTCACATTCCTCATCAATGTGTTCGTCTAGAACTGGTTGCAGCGGGAACTTGACAGGTCCCTCAGCTAGACAGCCGACAGTCTGAGATGCTGTGCGCATGTTCTGACTCGCCTACGTGTGCGTTAGGCGGAACCGATCCAGGATTTGGTTTCCGGAGTCTTACTAACTGGTTAGGGTCCATGTCAACGCTTATTAGAGCCCCACTAAAGGCCGGCGTTCTAGTTGTTTCTGAAGCAGAGCAAGGGTGTCAGCACCGTTCTCGTGGCAGTTGTGGTAATCATAGTCATCGCCGCCGCCGCAGCAGCCTACATCTTGGTGGCGACGCCTAGCAAATCCACGACGACCACAACCACAACCACGCCGGCCATAATCCCGGTCAATGTCGCGATCGTCTCTGGGGCATCCATCGCACCGTCGGTTGGTTATAGTCCCGCCACGATTACTGTGCTCATCGGGGTGAACAACACTGTAATCTGGACGAATAATGATGACGTCGTTCACACCGTGACCTCCAATGTGGGAGACCCAGCCAGTTTTACAAGCTCCCAGAGTCCAGGTATATCTCCGGGAGACTCCTACAATTACACTTTCACGGTGCCTGGTACTTATGGCTACCATTGCATCTACCACAGTAACATGATGGGAACGGTCATTGTAAAGTCATCTTCGACCCCAATAACAAGCAGTTCCAGCTCATCAAAGGCATCTAGCCTGACTTCGACCTCATCAACCAGCAGTTCTTCGAAGGGGTCCAGCACAACTCCAATAACCTCAGGGCTCCAGTTCGCTTGCGTCACATCGACGGTGACCTCGACAATCCCTCAGAGCGTATCGACTGAAGAGATCACAGAACCAGCAACGACATACGCGGTGACAGGAACCACAATAACGGCGACTGCTACTACCGAAGTCGAGAGTGCCACGACTGTTGCGTGCTACACCTATTCAGGTGTAACAATCACGGTGTCAGCCGGCACGCTAACTATTACGGGCACGACGGCAGTTGTGCCGGGTTACAGTTACACGTATGGCACGACAACCATCCCCGGTGTTACCACGACCTACACGACCACCTATATCACAACCACGCAGGGTTAAGACTCCGATAAGCTACCTTCAAAGGCGCTAATCTTCCCCTCAAGGGGAATAATTCCGAATAAGATATGTCGCGTGCAGTGGCCAGACTTCGCCCAACAGATGGCGACCGGAGATGGCTAAGCGAAGTCGATAACTAGCAGCAAAACTACAGTGATGACAAGTACGGCTATACCAATCATAAGGTATCGGTTTATCTTCTCCAGCCTGCGCGCGTTGTCTTCCATTGTTGTTGCCATCCTACTCACTTCCCTGCCTTGTCAAATAACGAACAACAAGAATAGGGTAATCGCCGAAAGGATGACGATGATTGACGTCAGCTGTTCTGTCCTCTTCAACGCTTTCTCGAACCTTTCTGCCGCGGTCGATGCACTCGCCAATTGAACTGTCTCTCCTACCGACGCGCTCGTTACGACCGTTACGATATAAACTCACGACCCGACGCAGAAGATTCCCATATCTGAAGGAGATAAGGTCTTAGGGAACCAAAATCTCGAACAACGTATCAGTCACTGACGTTTTCTCTTGGAAATGAATGAAGGTTTCCTCACAGGCCCCTTGTAGTGTTCGTTTCTTGGGCAATGAGGACCACACTTCTCCTTGAATGGATGGTTGTGTCCCTTCACTTCCTCTTTATCCTCGTCTTGCTTGTGATAGGCCGACATCCTCAGGGCTTCAAGTATCGCTCAGCTATAAAGTTCCGTCCGAACAAGTTCCGCTCCCTAGGTGTTCCATTTGCGCGCAGCCCAAAGTAGCGGTTGGATAGCGCACTCTCGATGTGAGCATCGTCTAGGAGCTAGAGATGAGGCCAGCTTCTGCGAGAATGTCTCCGTGTCCCCGTGCGAAGTCGTCGACCGAGATCG
>CAZHNH010000067.1:0-2679 GCA_964533695.1 uncultured Nitrosopumilales archaeon
GTGCAGAGCGACATTGCCAGGAAGGTCGCCGAAGCGCTCAAAGTGAAACTTCTTTCTGAGGAAAGAGAGGAGATAGGTCAGGCGCCAACGACCAGCGTCGAAGCGAATCTGCACTTCCTCAGAGGCGTCTACGAGATAGACAAGGGAGGACCGTCCAACATGCTAAGAGCCACGGAGCACTTCGAAAACGCCATCAAACAGGACCCTAGGTTTGCGACCGCCTATTCCAGCGTGGCAGGGGCCTACATCGCCATTGCTGGAGAGACGATGCCTGGTGACAAGGCGTTCCCCAAAGCAAAGGAATACATTGATCGTGCCCTCTCGCTAGACCCTGAGCTCTCTCATGCCCACTGCTGGAAGGGGTGGCTGGCATTCCAGTACGACTGGGACTGGGTCGAAGCAGAGAATAGTCTGAGGAGGGCCATTGACTTCGGTCCTAGCAATTCAAGCGCACATGGTTTTCTTGGGAGGGTACTCGCTTCCCTTGCGAGGTTCGACGAAGCAGTATCGGAGATGAAAAGAGCGTGCGAGCTGGACCCTGCCTCCCCATGGATGATGGAGCTTTTCGGGGTCGTCTACTATATGGCAGGTTTGAACCAAGAAGCGAGGGACATGTTCCAGAGGGTGTTAGACTTGAATCCGATGTTCGCCAAGGCACGGATGGGCCTTGCCTTTGTCGATGTTGCCGAGATGAAAGTTGATGATGCGAAGGTCGAGGCTGACGCTGCAGCGACCGTGGACCGCGAAGCCTTCTTTCAAGCTAACAGGGCCATGGTCCATGCAAGTGTTGGGTCCTATGCGAGGGCCAGAGAGATACTTGAGAAGATTCTGGCTGCTAAGGAGGTATATGTTGCGCCCGCTTTTATCTCCGCGATTTACTACAATCTCGGAGATGTAGAGAGGGGGCACGAGTGGATGAAGAAGGCCAGAGACGAGCGCGACCCAACGATACCATGGTCCAGCCTCTGGCCGATTTTTGGGGCGGCGAGAAAGGACCCGAGGTTCGTGAGTATGCTGCATCAGCTCAAGTTGCCCTGATCTCAGAGAGAGCCCTAATCTCACCGAGTCCCTCCAGGGTGCCCGCTACCTTTCGACACTGGTCTACTGGGGAAGTACTGATAGACCAATAGATTCTGTATTAGTGTTCTGCCTCCGCAATTCCTTTACAACTTGTGCCTTAGTGGATACGAGATGGGCTACAATCCAGATGACGAGCCCCAGGGCTCATTCCTGGATCTGAAGGTAAAGGAGATAATGAGTCCGAACCCTCTCACCATTGCAGTCAACGCAACGATCACTCAAGCGGCCAAGGCGATGGAGGAGCACGACTCCTCTTGCGTATTCGCAAAGTCGAAAGGCAAGATAGTCGGGATAATAACTGAACGGGACATCACGAGAAGGGTCGTGGGGAAGGGGGTCTCTCCAAAGACGACGAAGGTCAAGTCAGTGATGACCGCTAGGATCGTTGTCACACCTCCAGACGCCAGTATCGAGGATGCGCTCAATGTGATGACAGCGAACAAGGTGAGGAGACTTCCGGTCGTGGACCAGAAGGGAGACCTAGTAGGTCTCGTACGCGTCACAGACATAGCGAAGGCGCTCGCGGAGAGGGCCGGTTACACGAATTCGCTAATAACGGCGATGACCAAGGAGACCGCGCCTCCGATGGGAGTGTACGGCTGACTAATCGCCCATCCTGTGACGATTCTGTGATTAAGTTGGCGCAGATGAGTTAACAAAATCAAATTCGCCAGCAGTGCTTATAGAGCAGGTCGAATCGAGTTAACCTTACATGTCCGAAGAGGATGGAGAACTGGACGAAGACTTCTACGAGGGCGCGGATGAGGACGGAGGAGAAGAGGACTCCGAACTTGACGGAGTCTGAATAGCGTATCAGACTTGCAGATGTAGCCGCTCCCACAACCAAACGTCAAGGATAGTCTTCCTGATGCAAGCCGAGTCGTCAGCATGTCGATGTCAGAGGCTACCGTCCACAGCCTGTCTATCCGTCTCCTATGGTAGAGTTGGCCTGTCCGTCATAACCATCTTCACCGACCTTCCTTGAGTTCACGCAATTCCTCCCCTCACAGCCTGGAGTGCTGTGCGCGTCTTATACTGCATCTGGGAATCTCGTGTCTCGCAGCGCGCGTTTTCAGCGGATCACTTCATGCGCTTGCCTGATGTGGATTGTGAGATGCTCCTGGTCCCTTGTCAAGAATCCGCAGAGGGAGCACTGGAGAAAGCCAGGCGGCAGACGGCGGATTGTCCCCTTGCCCCCCGCTTTCGGTAGGCTCCTCGAATGAACGATTATGTCACTCTTGGAAACCTCGAGCGAGTAATTCGTCGGATCCTTCCTCCTTGCAACAAAGCCTTCGACAACCGATACGACAGCCGCAACTGAAATCTTGGACCCAGATAATTGGTCGACCAGAATCTTGTCGTCCTTTACGATGGCGACTCCCTTCCCTTCAAGGCCATCTGAGATTGCCGAAGCCAAAGCCAGCATCTCATCACCTGTCAACTCCGAGCAGTCCACTCCTATCAAGTCAGGTTCTTCTCCCCTAACACCTGCGCCAAAATCTGTTCGTGATAACGCCTTGATAAGGGCTCCAGTCAAGAAGGCTGATTATCCAGCCGTGGGACAGGTATGGTTGCCTTGGAGACCGACTGGGCATCCCT
>CAZHNH010000068.1:0-9492 GCA_964533695.1 uncultured Nitrosopumilales archaeon
ACCACCTCCCTATCCATCAGGGAAGCCGTGGCACCCAGGCGCACTTACCCAGTACTCTCAGATAGATATGATCGCTCGCGCCGCGAGGATGAGGGGACTGCAGGTCCTCTATCCTATCGGAATCGACAGGAACGGGCTCCCAGTCGAAATCTTCGCTGAAAGAAAGTACAGAGTCCAGATGAAGAAGACACCCCGGGAAGAGTTCATCAACCTCTGCAAGCACGCCTTGGACGACCTCGAGACGTACATGATAGGCCTCATGAAGACCTTGGGAATCTCCGGGGACTTCCAGAGCAAGTACAGGACAGATTCGGAGGAATACAGGAAGCTGACTCAGTGGTCATTCATGGAGCTTTGGAAGAAGGGGCTCATTTACGTTGCAAATAGGCCGAACAACTACTGCGTGGATTGTAACACCACCATCGCGGACGCCGAGATAGAATACGAGGAGCTCCCCACCTATTTGGTGACGAACCGGTTCACCGTCAAGGAGACCAAGCAGGAACTCCTTGTAGCGACCACTAGACCTGAACTTCTTGCAGCCTGCAGACTCGTAGTGGTAAACCCGACTGACTCAAGGTACAAGAAACTAATCGGAAAGACCGCAATCGTACCACTCTATGGGAACGAGGTGCCTATCAAAGCCCACAAGCGCGTAGACCCGAAGTTCGGGAGCGGGGTCCTAATGGTATGCAGCTACGGGGATTACAACGACGTACAGATGTTCAGAGAGTTCAAGCTGAAAGAGGTAGTTGCAATAGACATCGATGGGAAGTTGACGTCGGCCGCCGGGAAATATGCGGGTGTGGCGGTGAAGGATGCAAGGTCTCTGGTAATCCAAGATCTCCAAGAGGTGGGGGTAGCCGCCAAGGTGGAACAAATCCAGCATAGGACCCCGCTCTGCGAACGAAGCAGGACCCCCATCGAGATTATTCCAATGGAAGAGTACTACCTCAAGCAGCTCATCTACAAACCGGCGTTGAAGAAGATGGCAAGGAAGATAGAATTCCATCCGGACATGCATCGCCAGATTCTTCTGAACTGGATCGACGGCCTTACCACAGACTACCCGATATCCCGACGCAGGTATTATTCAACAGAGATTCCGGTCTGGTACTGCAGCAAGTGCAACACTCCCCATCTGCCGAAGCCAGGGAAGTACTACAGGCCGTGGAGGGACGAGGCGCCTTTCAAGAAGTGCAAGAAGTGCGGGAATACGAAGTTCGTCGGAGAGACGCGGACCTTCGACACCTGGATGGACTCGAGCCTTTCTCCACTATTCATTTCCAAGTACGTTAGCAACCACAGGTTCTTCAGTCTCACGTATCCTGCGACAGTCAGAGTGCAAGGCAAGGAAATCGTAAGGACCTGGCTCTATTACACCATGCTGAAGTGCTACCAGCTCACCGCGAGAGCCCCTTTCAAACAGGCCTGGATCGGGGGTCTGGGGCAGGACTCTCAGGGCAGGGCCATGCGGAAGAGTCTGGGTAATTTCGTCGATCCAGAGCCAATGCTCGCGAGGTATGGCTCAGACGCCTTCAGGTTCTGGGGGGCCTCCGAGGCGAGCCTAGGCTACGACTTCAGGTACAGCGAAGAAAGGATTGCGGGAGCCGGCAAGTTCTTGACGAAGCTCTGGAACACTTGCAGGTTCATCAGCTCCTTCCCACAACCTGAGACAGCCGGATTGACATGGACAGACAAGTGGATGCTCAACGAGCTTGGGAAGCTGATAGAAGAGTGCACGAAGGCATACGAGAACTACGACGTATTCACCGTATCAACGAAGATACGCGAGTTCCTCTGGAATGTATTCGCATCGAATTACCTTGAGATGGCGAAAGGGAGGGCATACGGTGACGGTGTGACGAAAGGGGAACAGGAAGCAGCATGGTATACCCTACACGAGACTACCAAAGACCTGCTTCTCTTGTTGGCTCCGATATCCCCTTTCATAACCGATTGCGCCTGGCGAAAGCTGTATGGACCTCGGAGCATCCACCTTGAGAAGCTGCCCAAACCAGAGAGATACGACATCACCGAGAAGGTGAGCGAGAGCATTCTAGAGTTCAACGCTCACGTGTGGAAGGCGAAGAGAGACAAGGGGCTCACCCTGAAGGACCCAATCAACGTCAGGATTCCTGCCAGTCTCGTTCACTTCGAGAAGGACTTGGTCCGGATGCACCACCTGTTGACGTGAACGAAGCGCGATAGGACTGTACTATCAGGCGACCTACTCAGTGGGGAGCGGAACTAGACATCCTGCACATGTCTGGTACGACAGCTCAATACTGTTGGTAGGGTCCAGTACCCTGTTGCACCAAATACACCGTTCAACCTGGAAGCTCTGCATTAGTTGCCATCACCTAGGAATAGTATATAATATACGGCTGTAAGCGACGCGGCGATAGTGAATTGACGAAGTTGTCAATACATGCTGAGCGCCCGACCCTTGAAACCCTGCCAAGCTCCGCCCTCTCGCAGGGTACCTACGCACTTCCGATTGCGTCGTACTCGTCGTCGGAGAACCGAAGGGCGACAGACGACATGTTTTCCTCGACATGCTTGACATCGGCCGACTTTGGTATCGCGATGACGCTTTCGCTTCTCGTCACCCAGTTGAGCATCACCTGAATTGGGGTCACCCCGTACTTTGCATAAATTGCCCTGGGAATCAATCCCTCTGGAACCCTCCCCTTTGCCAGCGGGGTATATGCAATTAGGGTGAGTCCTTCTTTCTCGCAATACGGCAAAACTTGGGCTTCGGGAGAACGGTTCGTGAGCGAATACTCGACCTGATTCGAAACCAGCTCGCTCTTTGACAAGGCGACCTGAGCTTCCTTTGTCTGCTTAACACTGAAGTTGCTTACGCCGACATATCTCACCTTCCCCTCTTGGACGAGGTCCTCCATAGCCGACATCGTCTCTCTTATGGGAACCGCGGGGTTGGGCCAGTGAACCTGGTACAGGTCGATGTAAGACGTCCTCAATCTTTTCAGGCTCCTCTTGCAGGCCGTAATCACGTCATCGTGATGCAAGTTGCCGGGCGACACCTTCGAGGCGATGAAGACATCCTTCCTGAGGTCTCCGACAGCCTCAGCGACGACCTCCTCTGATCGCCCATCTGCGTACATCTCCGCTGTATCTATCAGGTTGCAACCCAGCTCAAACCCCCTTCTGAGGGCCAGAACCTGCTCGGCCCTTTCTGAAGGGGCGGAGTAAACGCCGAATTTCCAAGTCCCCATTCCCACCGTCGAGATTCGCTCCCCAGTCCTCCCAAGCCTCCGGTACTCCATGCGATCTTTCTTTGCGTCTTCGTATTATTATTCTCTCATCCAACAGAAACAGAAGCGTGGAGCCACGGGTGAGATTTGGACTCACGACCACCTGCTTACAAGGCAGGTGCTCTACCAGGCTGAGCTACCGTGGCCTGACTCTGCCGGCCCAAGGGTCTGCTTATCTTCTTTGCCCGCAATGCTTAGCTGCTCTTCGTGAGAACCTCGAAGACGTCGGACACAATGGCGCTTAGATAATCTCCGTATTCGTCGTCCTTGAATTCGATGACATCCACCCTGCCCGTTTCGGCCGCGATTCGATAGCTGAGGAGGTGATAGCAGATCTCCTCCCGGCCTCTCTTGACACGGAAGAAGAAATTCGCACATGAACAATATGGCCTCTCGGGGTCGATGAACTCGTCCCCTAGCTTGCCGACTACGCTAAGCACCCGTCGCCCGCTCGGAAGAAAGCGGCACTCCTTAACACCTCCAGCCATCACCGCGTCAACTGCTTTTTCGAACTTTTGTCCATAACTTGCAAGATTCGCGACTTGCTCTACCACTGTCCGCCTTTCTTCCTCCCCCATGAGCTCACCCATCATGCTCGATGTACTGCGAAAGGGAAGACTGGTCCTTGGTGTCGCTGAACTCGGAGATCCTTATCCCCACACGACGAAGATACTTGTCGGTCGATTCGAGAAGACTGCCAAGAAGAATTCGAGTACATTCCCTAACAAGAGATGGATCTTTGACCGCGGAGTCAAACGTCTTGCTCTTGGTTCTGGTCGACAAGTCGGTGAAGATGCCTATCGCCGACACAGTCCTGAACGATTTCCCAGAGTCGGCCAGCTTTTTTTGAACTGATTCAATCCCCTGCTCGAGCTGGCCCAGCGCCTCCTTGGCCTCCCGAGTGTCGCGCTTGAGGGTCACTATGCGGCTGAACTGTGTTGGCTCAAGACCAGCCACGACAGGATCTGAATCGGTTCCGGTCGCGGCCGCTTGCAGGTACAATGCAAGCTTACTGCCTAACCTCCTCGTGAGCAGAGATACATCGCTCCGAGAGAGTTCTTCTATTGTCTTCACGTTCATCTCCCCGAGGACAGCCGCAGTCTTTGGGCCCACGCCATAAAGGCTGATGACAGGTAGAGGTCCAAGAAAAGCTATGGTCGATTCTGGTGTTACAACGGTTAAACCCCCGGGCTTGGCCGAATCTGACCCAAGTTTTGCGACGACCTTGCTTCTTCCAATTCCTATCGAGCAAGTCAGTCCTTCATCTCGAACGATAACATCTTTCACTTCCTGGGCAATCCTAGGGGCCACCCCGAAATCGCCCTCTGAAGATGCAGTGATGTCGAAGAACGCCTCATCGATTCCTGACTTTTCAAAGACATCGACGTGCTCGCTCACCAAGTCCATCACCCTCTTAGAGACATTCTCGTACTTTTCATGCTCCATCCGAATCATCGCCGGATTGTGCCCGTCGAGCTTCTTCTTCGCGATTGTGATTGGCATCCCTGACCTCACACCAAAAGCCCTCGCCTTGTAATTGGCAGTACTTACTACGCCGCTGTCAGCCGTTCTACCCGAAAAGACACAGACGACAACGGGCCGATTTCTGATGGAAGGGTCCTCGAGCTCTTCGACCTGGGCATAGAAGTAATCGAGATCGATGTGGCCTATCACTCTGACCAAGATTACTCGAGGCTGTCGAGTTTGATTTAAGGCGTTATTGATGGCGTGGGACTCTGCAGCACACGAGTCTAAGCTTCGGACCCTAACCCTCTCCACATTCAGCAACCCTTTTTCGAAGAATCTCCGACGGAACCACTCTTCGCCCCTTCCTATGTGTTCGATTACTACTGGAAGGTCCCTCATGTGCAAATGACGAGCTTGCTAATTCTGCGAAGGTCCGAATCCAACCAAGGTTATAATCAAGAGCGCGCGGTTAGCGGTCAGATAAGGGCAGGCTGCTGCAACTCCTACGCAAAAGAATGGACCGAGTGATTCTGGTGGGGTCGGCCGGATTTGAACCAGCGATCTTCAGCGCCCGAGGCTGAAAGCCTAGACCAGACTTGCCCTGAAGCCGAGCCGCGTGCTGACTTCGATGTCTAGCCGACGACCCCTCCTCAGCGCCTCCGGCATGCTCATCTTATATCCTATCGCAGGCGATTGGATGCACCTTGAGCCGGTCAAGGAAGGCTCGCGCGAGGAAGAGCGGAAGAGCGAACAGGTACTATCTAATCGCCGGCATTGTCTTGGCAATCGTCATCATTGCGACTGCCGCGTGGTGGACCCACCAACAGCCCAATCAAAGTCAGCCGACTAACAAGCCAGTAATTTTGTATGTGAATCAAGGTAACGGCATCGTCAACGAAACGAACTTCGGCGCAATGGCGAGCTTCGCAACCTCCCGGGGGTTCAACACCGTCTTCTTTCAGATTTACAGAGAAGGAACTCTTCTGTTCAGTCAGCAAGAACTTCAAACATTTGTAGAGATGGCTCACTCTCAGAACCTAAGTATCTTCTTCGCACTCTACATAACCAACGCCTCTCAACAAATACCGTTCGGTGCCTTGGGGTCGGGAGAGAACGGCGTGAGCCTTGACATGTCTACCTTGAGCTTGGCGTCACAGCAGTCTAAGTTGACCTCTCTGAAGAGCGAATATGGGGGTGAAACGGCCGTGACGACGACAGACATGACTTCGCCGCTAAAGCCCAACCTCCTTGTCTTGGAGACGTATTACACCGATCAGCAATCCTACATCAAGTCGGGCATCATAGGCAGTGTTGGAATATTCGCAACTTCTAGCAAGGCAGAATATCAGTCGGAGTTTCAATATGCGCTGCAGAACAGCGATGGGGTGATGGTCTTCGATTATGCAGGGCTGCTGAAGAGTGGATACTAGGAGACATCTGTGTTACATACGAGCCTCACTATCGGTCTGTTTCGGTTCTACCACCAGCCGGGTACATTTTTGGTAGGAACGAATATCTCTTCATCAGGGGCCGCTGATCATCTTAATGCTAATGATGTAGACTGGTGGATTTGGCTCAGGTTGTGAGCCCCCTCCTACAAGAGTGACGGTTTCTGTGGGCGCATTTCCCAATGCTTGGACCACGCTTGTTCCGTTAATCACTTTCCCAAACACAGCATACTTCTGGTCAAGGGAAGCCGAGTTGTTCGCGAGATTGATGTAGAACTGTGAACTCCCACCGACTTGAGCTCCAGTGCTCGCCATCCCGAGATAGTACTCGTCATTGTGCAATGAGGGAGCGTATTCGAATGGAATGTAAGTGCAAGAGCCGCCCTCCCCCCACTTGTCCCTCTGCCCACCGCCATCTCTCGTTGTAGGGTCGCCTGTCTGTATGACGAAGTCAGATGCGATTCTATGCCAAACCAGACCGTTGTAGAAACCCTGATTGACCAAGTTCACGAAGTTGGCGACGGTGTCCGGTGCTAGGGAATAGAAAAGTTCCACGTCGAATGACCCGAGAGTTGTGTTGAACCTGGCGTAGAGCACTGAACGCGCGGTGGAGTTCCCTGGGACTGAGCTTTCAGTCGTAGTCAGGCAGGTGGTGGTCCCTACAGAAATCTGTCCCTTGCTGAAAGGCCCCAGCCCTGCCACATATGCGTAGGTTGCACTGGCGGCGACCAAGATGATGACCACCCCGATGGCGAGATAGGCCTGACCGTGACCCTCCTTCTTCCTGCGCCCGGGTTTGTTCACCATCCCCGCAGAGCCTCTCAGGGGGACAGAAATAGGATTCGGTCAGCCAGTGGTCGACAAGAGGAGCGTTTATAGCTCTAGAATGACAGCTGTTTATCCAATGTCAGAAGAGAGAAAGATGGTAATCGTCGGTCAGTCGAAGCCGCTCCTGAACTATGTCACGGCGTGCATCACCATGTTCAACGGCGGTGCGCGCAAAGTGGTTCTCAGGGCCAGGGGCGAAGCAATCAACATGTCAGTCGAGGTCTACCAAGTGCTCAAGAAGCGTTTCATGAGCAACGTTGAAATCTCAAATATAGTGATTGACGGCGAGAACGTCACCTCAAGAGACGGGCGACAGCTGAACCTCCCCGTTCTTGAGATAGAACTCTCTATACCCCAGTAAGTATTTTAGCGCCTCTCTTCGGGCGAAAGACAGGGTTTTTCATGAAGACAAGAAAATTTGCGAAAGTCAGCCCGACGCTCCCTGGTAAGAAGGGTGAAGAGGTGGTGAAGAAGACTGCGCAATACCTGTCTCCTTCAATATCGCGCTTCTATCCTCTTGTCGTCGAATCTGCTCATGGTTCAATTGTCACAGACGTGGACGGAAACAAGTTCATTGACATGGCCGCCGGAATAGCGGTTCTCAGCACTGGCTCGACTCACCCGAAAGTTGTCGAGGCAGTTAGGCGACAATCGGAGAAGTTCATCCATTACTCCTACACGGACTTCTACTATGCCAACCTGGTCGAACTGACGGAGAGGCTCCTTCCGCTTGTACCTGGAAGCTATCCGAAGATGGCCTATTATGGTAACAGCGGCGCTGAGGCGATTGAAGCAGCGATGAAGCTGACCCGCAATTACACAAAGAGACCCATTTTCCTTGCGCATTCAGGGTCATTCCACGGCAGAACGATGGGCGCACTTAGCCTCACGGCCAGCAAGCCGATTCAGAGAAAGGGAGCGTTGCCCCTAGTCCCAGATGTGGTGCACTTCCCGTATCCCTACTGCTACAGATGCCCCTGGAAGCAGACTTTTCCGGAGTGTGACTATTACTGCGTCGACTACTTCAAGGAGCAATATCTGGAAAAATTCGTTCCATTGGACGAGGTTGCCGCCTACTTCTTCGAGCCAATCCAAGGCGAAGGGGGGTACGTGGTGCCCCCTCCTGACTACTTCAGCAAGATGCAATTCCTCAAGAAGGAAGGTGTGCTTTTCGTGTCGGATGAGATTCAGACGGGCGTGGGGAGGACAGGCAAGTTCTTGGGCATCGAGAACTTCGATATTACACCGGACTTGGTTACAATCGCCAAGGGGATAGCGTCAGGCCTGCCTCTAGGTGTGATGGTCGCGAAGGCTGACATCATGAAGAGCTGGAGGCCGGGGCAGCACGCCTCCACTTTTGGTGCGAACCCCGTGGCTGTCGAATCGGCCCTTGCAACGTTGGAGATAATCAAATCAGAGCGGCTAATCGAGAATGCCAAGAAGCTCGGGGAGAAGACGATGAAGAGGTTGATCGAGTGGAAGGAGAAATACGAGATAGTCGGCGATGTAAGAGGTCTAGGCCTGTTCATAGGATTAGAAATCGTGAAAGACAAACGATCAAAGGCAAGGGGTGAGGAGGAAGCCAAGAAAATAATGGACTACTGCTTCCGACACGGCGCTCTCGTGATCACTGCGGGTAGGAACACCCTCAGAATTATACCTCCGTTGGTCATATCGGATGCGGAATTCGACGAAGGTCTAGACATCCTCGAAGAGGGAATTGCCGAAGTCAGCTCAGCAGCCGCAAGTGGCTAGGCCATGTACGATTTCGAAACACTTGTAGGTGAACTGCTCCAGAGCCACCCAGAGCTCAACAGGGAAGAGGTGATGCGGCGAATCGGCCAGAAGAAGGAGACTATTGGGGCGGGATACCTAACAGACCAAGGCGCGCTGTTCCTTGTGGCTGGAGAGCTGGGAGTCTCTCTGAGACGAGTCGACGCTTCTTCCGACATGGCCATCAAGGACCTCTACATCGGCACAAATGACGTTTCTGTGGTGGGGAGGGTACTTGCAGTCTACCCGGTTGCGACCTACAAGAGGAAAGATGGCAGCGGCACAGGCAAGTACAGGAGGCTTATTCTCTTCGATGGGCAGCACTCTGTTAAGCTCACGATTTGGGATGAAATGGCCGAGGAACTCGTTGAGAAGCTCGGGATCGCTTCAGACACGCCAGTCAGGATAGTGAGCGGATACGTAAGGCAGGGGCTCGACGGGAAGCCGAACCTGAATCTAGGAAAGAGGGGGAGGATTGAGGTTCTAAAGGATGAGAAGTTGACCTCGAAACTGGTCTCCATATCTGCTGTGACCGAAAAGCTGGCCAACATTTCGCAGGAGAGACAGTATATGGCACTGGAGTTTACCGTGAACTCGGAACCCAGGTTTAGCGAATTCGTAAGGTCTGATGGTTCACAGGGATCCCTTTACCAGTTCAGTGTAACCCGAGACGGAGGGAAGACGGAAACGCGTGT
>CAZHNH010000069.1:0-9271 GCA_964533695.1 uncultured Nitrosopumilales archaeon
ATACCTCACGGGCTATGTTAAAGCGCTGAGAGGAAAGTCCATCATGTGTACAGAATCGGAGTGCCTCGCGGCAGGGGCAGACTACTGCGAATTCCTTCTTGACGAGGTAGACGCACCCGACCTGTGACGAGCGGTTGACCGGGAGCTCATAGCACTTCTGTCATTCTAGGCTCGCTCACCCTGCCTCTTCCGGTCCGCCGATTTCCCTCAGCTCGGCGTGTACCTGTGCCTTCTCATGTCCGATGCGTCTGCTACTTCACGAATCAAACCCTTCTCTACCAAAAAGCGGATTGCCCCCTGCACCGTCCGACGCGGTAACCCTGACCTGAGAATCAGAGTCCCCTGGTCAATTGGGTGTTCGGCTCTGATAAGATGGTAGACAAATTTCGCCGCTGGAGGCCCTTCTACGCTTTGTACCTGTCTAGACGTACCAAGCGTTTCAGTCGTGAGTCCGAGCCTGTGCATCTCAAGCGACAGAGCTTCGTCGATTGGCACGCCCGATAGGTTCACTTCGGGTCCAAATTCCAGGACGAGCTGGACTAGCGCCGGCTGCAATAGAGCTTCTAGGACAAGGTTAGGGGGTCCGAATGTCCCCGCTATCTCGTTCAGCGCCTCCCAGTTGATGCTCTCCTGTCCACGACCTTGTCCCGTGAACGGTACCGCGACAATCACCCTGGATCCCTTCACTCCAGTCGCCTGACGGATTGCAGCAAGGGCTGGGCTCGTCCCCGTCCGCGCATCCCCGACTTCCAACACTGGTTCCATTGATTGGTTCGAGATTTCCCGCAGGACCCCTCCTTCCGCCCCAGCGGGCGCTCCATCTCGTTCTGGCCAATGGACTCCGACAGCATCGAAGCCGAGGTCTTTCAGCCCTCTCGTTATCTGGGGGACCGCGTTTTTCCTGACTGCCACGTCCATCAGTGTCCCGCTGCTTAGAACCCTGACTCCGAGGTCATGGTACCGTCGGACCCTCTCCAATATCTTCGACCTCTCGACCATCAGGGGGGTGCTCAGGGCGATTTTGGTGTAGTCAACATATCCTGATGCCTCCGCAAGGAGGTCCCAGTCTAGGGGCTTGAACTCATCTATTGCTATCGTAAGACCCGTGTTCCTCGGCTTCCCGCCCCTCTCCGTTACCCCCAACTCCTCAAGCAGTCTGGCGCTCATATCAGGTGAAACATGCGAATACTGCGTATATCCTTAAGCTTTCTGCGTCAATCAGGCAGTTTATTTACGTGGGAGATTCCAACGGCATCTGCAATGAATGAAGGTCCGGCAAGGGTAGCCGAGGGAGAGGTAACAGTTGGAACAGTTGGACTACTGGTCGTTGATGCGATCGGACAACTCTGCCCTGTGCCAGTGTTGAGGGTGAGTCAGGGCATCAAGCAACTGAAAGTGGGGGACGAAATGGAAGTCTGGGCAACCGACCCTGGATCGAAGTCGGACATCGCAGCTTGGACGCGGATGACTGGAAACGAATTGGTGACTGTTTCGGAGGAAGACATCCACCAAGAACACAGGGTCGGTCTCGAGGCGGATGTGGAGCGAAAGTCAGACAGCAGTGTTCATGCGTACAAGTTCCGGATAAGGAAGATGAGGTGACAGGTTGGCCTTAGTTGAGCGTCAGGTGCGGAATGGTGCCGAAGAGAGTGGGAAGAGGGCGACAAAACTCGTCCTCGTCGTGACGAAGGACACCCTCGACCAAGTGTACCCCCCACTAATCTTGGCCACCACGGCCGCAGCGTCTGGGTTGGAGGTCGACGTTTACTTCACATTCTGGGGGCTCAAACTACTGGACAGGAGAAGTCACCGCAAGACCAAACTCGCTTCTGTGGGCAACCCCGCGCTTCCAATGCCAAACATCCTCGGCATGCTTCCAGGAATGACTGCTGTGACTACTTCAATGATGCAGCGCAAGATCAAGAAGTACTGGCCGACCATTCCGGAGATGATGCTTCAAGCAAAGGAGATGGGGGTCAGGTTCCATGCCTGCTCCCCTACGATGGGGTTGATGGGGATCCGGAAGGAAGACCTGATACCGCAGACGGACGACATCGTTGGCGCGTCTACATTCCTGGACTGGGCCACGTCGCCTGGGACTGCGACAATCTTTGTGTAGTGATGCGAGGATGACCGACTGAACGATGCCGCTAGGTGAACTACCAACCAGGCTAAAGACAGACGAGGTTCTGCAGACGAGGTTTCGCAACGAGTTCATGAAAGTCGCGCCGCACTGGGAGACCGCGGGAACAAGACAGGTTGTCGTAAACCCAACGCCGCTTATCGACCTCACCAAAGACGTGGTCGAGTGTGCGAAGAACATACACGACCTCGATCTCTCTGCCCTTCGTCTCAAGGTCCTTGGCAAGCTCGAGTCGGCAATGCCCGGAGGTTCAATAAAGACGAGGGCCGCGCTCTGCATCATCGACGACGCCATTGATTCAGGGAGACTAAGACGGGGACAAGTTGTCTTCGAAGCGACATCAGGGAACTTCGGGATTGCGCTTGGTCTGGTGGGAAGACTTGGCTTCAAGGTCTTCGCCTTGGTCTCGAGAGAACTTCGGCCAGGGGTTCTCGCAGAGCTGAAAAAGTCTGGAGTGAAGCTTGTGGATCTCGACATTGAGATTTGCCCGGCGCCTGGACTGATGTCGGGAAGAGGCGATGCGAGATGGGGCAGCGAAGGAGACGCAAGTGCGGGCCGGGCATCAACTGCCACATTGGGCGGTTCGGAATCGATTGAGGCAACCATCATGGGCGTCAGGCAGCAGCTTGCCTTGGGTGGACTGGATCCGACCGTCTTTGATAGGTCGGTGAAAGATGCAGAGAAACTCTTGAGGCGACAAGACGCAATCGGTCTGGCGAAGCTCTTGGCAAAGGCATACGGGGGGTTCTGCCCAGAGCAGTACAATAATGAGCTTAATGCAAAGGCGCACGAGCTCTTAACGGGACCAGAGATAGACCAGCAGCTCGCAGACCACTACGGTTCTTCCCTGGAAGGTTTTGAACTCGTGTCCACCTTCGGCACAGGAGGCACGTCCTCAGGCTTGTTGAGATACATGCGGAACACATACGGAAGAGGATCAGTCCACGTCGTCTTCCCACAGGAAGGGCAGGACGTCGCAGGGATAAGGACCAAGGTCAAAGCCGCAGGTTTGAGGTTCTACACCCCCGCCGAATACGCTGGTCAACGTGAAGTAGACTTTGAGCAGGCTAAGAGGACCCTCGGCTACTTCGTAAGAAAAGGATACGACATCGGTGAGAGCAGCGCACTTGCTCTTTTCGCAGTGATGCAGATGGCCAAGGCGGTGGGAGGGGGAAATTATGTCATCATCCTCGCTGACGGGATGGAGAAATATCAAGCAGACAAAGAAGGGAGTGTCCCGTTCGCCGAGAAGAGGGTGGAAGTGGAGGTTCAGGACGCAGCTTCGGTTTCGAGAGAATACGCGAAAGTGGTATGGACGCATCCAGTCTTCTCGCTATCAAGCGAAGGAACGCAACTGATCGCGTCGTCGCTCGGGGTCGATGCGAGCCTAGTCAGCATTGCAGAAGCAGGGGAAGTAGAGCGATTTTACTTCGGCGACGATGCCCTTCCCCCTGGCATCGCTAGGCTTGCCAGGGACATTGGCAGCCGAAAGCTACTTCTTGTATGCACCACGGGGAGCACGTCTCGCAAGCTGGCTCAGTTGCTTTTGGCTCGGGGGATTAGCGCCGAGAGTCTAAAGGGAGGGATCGCTGAGCTTTCTAGGGGAAAAGGTGCGGACGGCGGAGGTACTAGGGCGATGTCAGAACTCCTCGAACCCGCAACAAGCCAACGAGCATCTAGCTAATCTGCGGCGCATACGAAATCGGACTTCCGTTCTGCTGATTAGATGGATCTCTATTCCTTTAGGAACTTGAGGAGGCCGGTTTCGTCCGAGAACTGAGGGGAGGATACAAGATCGACCTTGACTGACTCCTGATCTTTCAGGCCGTTCCCAGTCGCAATACAAACCACGGTCGACCGCGGGGCGAGCACCTTGCGCAGGTGCTCGAGTGCCGCGACCGGAGCTGCGCTTGCCGCTTCTACAAATACGCCCTCTTTCGCGGCCAAGTCGTCTCTCGCTCTCAGAATCTCGCTGTCGGGCACCGCGAGTGAGGTCCCTCCCGAGTCCTGTATGGCGCGCATCGCCTTCTTCCAAGACACTGGGTTCCCAATCTTTATCGCGGAGGCTACCGTCTTCGGTTTCTTCCACGCCTTCACGGAGTTCATTCCCTCCTTGACCGCCTCCGCAATGGGAGCCGCTCCCTTAGCTTGGACTCCAATCAGTTTCGGAAGCTTGTTCGAAATCCCCCACGACTTCAACTCGGTGAAGCCCTTCCAGACGGCGCTTATGTTGCCTGCATTGCCCACGGGAAGTACCACGTAGTCCGGTACTACTAGGCCGAGTTGCTCGAAGATCTCATAGGCGACGGTCTTCTGGCCTTCCACTCTGAACGGGTTTATGGAATTGACAAGGTAGAGAGAAGGATCCCTCCGCACAGCTTCGGTGACCATCTCCAGGGCTCTATCGAAGTTCCCCCGCACCCTCAGAATTCTGGCGCCGTATGCGACCGCCTGCACCAACTTGCCCGTTGCGACGTTCCCTGCCGGGACAAGAACCGCCGCCCGAATCCCCTTCGCCTTCGCGGCGTACGCAGCAAGGGAGGCCGATGTGTTCCCGGTGGAAGCACAAAGGAGGACTTTGGCGTGCCTCTCAATCGCACGAGTGACCGCGACGGTCATCCCTCTGTCTTTGAAGGACCCTGTTGGGTTTTGCCCTTCATTCTTGATGTATAGTTCGGAAAGACCGATGGCTGGACCTAACTTCGAAGACCGTATGAGGGGGCTGCCTCCTTCACACAGAGAGATGGGACTCACTGAACGACCGAGAGGGAGGGCCCTTCCGAATCGCCAGATCCCTGGGTTGGAATTCGAGCCAAAGAGTTCGGCCTGGGTGGGAAGCCTTCTGTCCAGCCTCAGTTCAAGAAGGTCGCCGCATCGCATGCAGTGGAAATCTGAAGGCTCCATGGTTGCGGCTTCCCCACACCCAATGCAACGCATCGCCCATGTACTGCTTCTCTCACCGCTTAGGCGGGAGAGGTTGCTCCACCTAGTGGCGCCCTTCGGGGACAACGCGAGCTCCCCGCCCAGGCTTTGTGATGAACCCTTCGGCAGGCGCACCTGCGACTCTGAACGAGTCCAGCATCGACTTGAGTACTAACTCGGCACTCACCCTGCGACTGTCCACTGCTGCTATCATAGTGGGTCCGGCCCCGCTGATGCAAACCCCGCTCGCGCCCGAGTCAAGGGCAGCCCTCCTCACGGCAGCATATCCAGGTATCATGCTAGAACGGGCAGGCTCGACAACCTCGTCTCTGGTCATCCCGCAGCCTATCGTCTCGATATCGCCTCTAGCAAAACCCGCGACCATGGATGACGCAGCAGCGATATTCACAGCAAGCTTCCCAAGCTTGATTTCTCGGGGCAAGATCGACCGTGCGTATTCTGTCTTCCTCTTGGGGAGCTGCACCTTCGGCGTAGCCAAACAAGCAGTGAGCGAGGGCGGTGGCTCAAACTTGTGTACTCTTCCTCTCCGGGCGTCTTCAACGATCACGAACCCTCCCATTAGCGATGCCGACACATTGTCGTAGTGTTCCACTCCGGATGATACGAATTCTCCGTGTGCGGCGTACTTCACGAGCTCCGACGGACCAAGTCTGAGACGGAAGTGCTCGTTCATGGCAAACGCGGCTGCTGCGGAGGAGGCGGCGCTGCTCCCGAGGCCTACCCCAATTGGCACGCCCTTATGCAGGACTAATGAGATCTCGTAACGCAATTCGAACTCTTTCGCCATCTTGAGAACCACTGCGCTGGCTGCGTTATTCTCAGGCGAGGTCTCGATTGATTTGAGACTCCCGGTTCCCGTGACTCGGATATCTGCCGCTGTATCATGACGTGAGGATGCTTTGGCACGAAGCATGAGCCTGTCTGAGGGCTCGGCCAACGCCAGAGCGAAGACATCGAACCCCGGCCCGAGATTCGCCGATGAGGCTGGAGCATCTACGATGATGGAGGAGGATTGAGTTGGATCAGAGGCCTTCTTAGTCAAGATGGCTTGTCCCTTGGTGCGACGGCCTCAACCAATGAAGAGTGCAGCGCCCTGAGTGCCCTCGTCGCGTCTTCTGATGGGACAACGAACGAGATGTTCAGCTCCGACGACCCTTGTGCAATCATCTTCACATTGACTCCGGCTCTGCTCACTACCCCAAAGACCTTGGCTGCTACCCCCGGTGTCCCCTTCATCCCTGCGCCCACCGCCGCTATCACTGACAGGTCCTCCTCGGTCGCGACGTCGGCCCTAACGTTTGCTTCTGCGAACCCTGTCTTCAGCGCCTTCGCAGCCCTCTCCAACGTACTCCTCCTTACCACCATGCTGATGTTCGACTCGGAGACGCTCTGAGATATCATCAGCATGTTGACCCCTGCACGCCCCACCAGGGTGAACACCATCGCAGCGGTTCCGGGTCGGCCCGCAAGCGTTTCGCCCGAGACAGTCAGCAATCCGACGTCCCGGACCAGGGCTAATGACTTGATTACCCCCGCCCCTTTCCTCTCGTTTGAGTCAATCAGGGTACCTGGCAAGTCTGGTTTGAAGCCGTTCAAGATCCGAACAGGGACACCGACCATCCTGGCGGGCCATAGTGCGAGAGGGTGCATGTTCTTTGCACCGAAGTAGGCCATCTCCTCTGCTTCTGCATAGCTGAGCTCTTTGATCACTTTCGATTCAGGCACGACTCTCGGGTCCGCGGTCATTATCCCGTCCACATCAGTCCAGATGTAGACCTCGTCGGCTCTGAGGGCGTCCGCGAGTATTGTTGCAGTGTAATCCGAACCGCCGCGTCCTAGCGTAGTTACATCCCCCGACCGTGTTCTTGCAAGAAACCCCGTGACCACAGGCACCGTCCCTTTCGAGAGCGGAGGGAGGAGAGCCTTTTTGGCCGCCGCACTGGTCCGCCGCATATCAGGATAAGCCTCGCCAAACGCCTCGTCTGTAATGATGCCCGCTTCGCCTCCGGTGAGTGCGACCGCCCCTACGCCGGCATCCTCTATTGCTGCCTTGACGAGCGGTGCGGAGAGCCTTTCACCGAAGGAGACGACGCGATCCTTCGATCTTGGCGTGAGTTCTCTTAGTATCGATACCCCTCTGAGGGTTTCTTGCAGAGCTTCGAAGAGTCTCCCATGGATTTCCGCGACCTCCGCCGCGCGCTTCTTGCCGAGTTGGGAGAGGGCTTCGCCATGTATCTTGCGCAGTCTTTCAAGCAACTCATCAGTCTCTAAGCTTTCGGACTTTGCTGAATTCGCGGCTTGTATGAGGAGGTCCGTCACCTCCCCCAAGGCCGAAACCACTGCTATGACCCTGTTTCCCCTCGTGTGGTAGCTCCGTACTAGCTTAGCGACACGCAGAAGCCCATCGCGCTCATTTCCGACCAGGCTCCCGCCAAACTTCATTATGATAAGAGGCATGACTACTTTTCTTTCCCCTCCCCCAATCCTAACATCCCCGCGTTACTCCCTTCGCCGCTAAGCACTCTCCTCCCTATCCGCATTTTGTCTCTCAAGACCGCCGATCGCCACTCACTATCAGTGATTCCCACCACCCGCATGTTCAGCCTTTCTCTGAGTCTCGCATTGAATAATGAGCCTACGGCTTGCCCGACGACTCCGAACCCTGCGACGAAGAGGCGTACATTCCTAATCAAGGAGACCTTGGCTCTCCATCAGTTCTGCAGTCAGGATGGTGGAGCCGGCGGCGCCCCTCACGGTGTTGTGAGAGAGGAGGGTGAGCCTGAGGGACTGGCTGTCAAGTCCCTTGCGTATTCTTCCAACGGTTACGCCCATTCCCGGTACAGAACCGGCGTCTCTATCAAGTCGGACCTGTGGCCTATCGTCCGCTTCCGTCACGATGATGGGGCGTGTGGGAGCTGTTGGAAGCCGTAGTTTCTGGGGGATCCCGCTGAAAATTCGGAGCGCTTCCTTCACTCGCTCGAGGGAGATGCTTTCCTTCGTCTCGATGTATACCGACTCCAGGTGTCCGTCAGTCGTGGCTACTCTGTGGCACATCGCGCTCACTTCCATCTGAGAGGGGTGCACTCCGTGGTTGTTGGCCGCCCCAAGTATCTTCAGCGCCTCCTGTGCCACCTTTTCTTCCTCGTCCTTGATGTAGGGGATGACATTGTCTACGATGTCAAGAGAGGGAACTCCAGGATACCCTGCCCCAGAGAGCGCCTGCAGGGTTGCAACTATCGCCTTCCTGATTCCAGCCAGTTCGTCTAGAGGTTTGAGGACCAGCGCCAAGCCGGCGACAGTGCAGTTTGGCGTCGCAACGATGAAGCCCTCGTCCCAACCCCTGCTTTTGCGCTGCCAGTCGATCAGCGAGAGATGGTCAGGGTTAACCTCCGGGACGATCAGTGGGACGTCGGGTTCCATGCGGTGCGGGCTCGCATCTGTTATCACCTTTAGGCCGCGTTTGGCAAATCGTGACTCCAGTGTCCTTGCAGCCTCGGTGGGGAGCGGCGAGAACACGAGGTCGACATCTAGGAATTCGGGCCTTGTGGGTTGAACGATCAGATCCCCAACGGTATTCTGCTTTTCCCTTCGCCTTCTGAAGCGACTCCCGGCGTTAATCTCGGATGCAGACCGCACTACTTCGTTGTACTTCTTGCCGACGCTGCTCAGACCTGTGAGCGCGGTCACTTCGAAGTAGGGGTGACAAGATAGCATCTTGACGTATCGCTGGCCCACCATTCCAGTTGCCGCCAGGATTCCTACACGCTTCCTCCTCAGATGTCACCCACTGCCTGTTCCTGATATCTGGTGAGCGAGGGTGCCTAAAAACAAGTATGGATTTCGTTTCCATCCACCTTTCCGGCGTTCCTACCCCCCGTCTTGTCCGGTTTGTGGCCTCGCAATGTTAAAAAGCGTGGCTCGGACACTTCGGCTTGACGGTGTCAGGAGTTCCGTGTAGGTTATGAAGTGTGAGTACTGTGGGAGAGATGAATCGCTCCCCTTCGTGTGCAACTATTGCGGAGGGGCATATTGCGCAGACCACAGACTCCCGGAGAACCACCAGTGCAAAGGGGACCTCACCCAGAAGCGAATGATCACCGCGCCCCCGCAGACTACCTTCACTTGGTCGGACTCGCCTGCATCTTCAACCTATACCCAAGGTCCGCAGCACCAAATGGGGAGGCC
>CAZHNH010000070.1:0-3859 GCA_964533695.1 uncultured Nitrosopumilales archaeon
GATTTTTTCAATCGGTTTCCCTTCCTTCTTCTCCAGGGCCATCACACTCCTCAGCTCGTTGATAGCCTCCTGGGTCTTGTCCCCGTATCTCTTGGCAAGTTCGAGGCATTCCTTGAGTCCCTCTGTGCTTAGGTTAACTCCTTCATCCTCCAACTGACTCAAGACGTTAGCAGCCCTAGTAGCGTCCACTGGAGAAACCTTCCTTTCTATGAGTAGCATGTTGAGTCTCTTGAGGTCGTCGAGGTCAGGTGTATGCTTTCGCTCTTCGTTGACCTTCTTTGAGACTACGCCTTTCCTCCTTTGTCCCCTGTGTGGGAAGAACGCGTCGCTAAAGCACTTGCGTCCCGACGAGTTCGACACGGACATATACGCGCAGGAAATCGAAGGTCTTGATAAGGGGAAGGGGTTCAGAACCACGGGGCGCGGATCAATCATTCACAGCAGCGAAGTCAAGAACATAATCGTGCCGCGACTGATCGTCCTCCTCAAGCTAGTAATTGAAGAGGGGGTCGTCTCTCCCGATGAAGTTAGGGCGAAGCTAGGACTCCCGGACGTGGAGGAGGCTGTCGAAGTCGAGGAGGACGAGACAACAGCGCTGCAAGAGGAAAGGGAAGCGGCAGACCAAGCTGTCGACGAAGTCGTAGCCCAGATTGCCGAAGCTATGGGCGAGGATCCCGGATCGTATGAACCTGGAGATTATGGTGAGGACGACGAGAAGATAGTCCAATTGAAGTATTGGGTGACACGGTTGATTGACGATTATACGGGGGTGAAAGAAGAAATTGAGGATAACAGTGATTCGTCAAGAGATTCAGAGGCCTGATTCTGACCTCCCCGTCGGAGGCTGCCCAGTAAGGCTCAAGGTCGAGAAGGGACGCTGGATCGCCAAGATTGAGGACCCAATTGTCTGTGAGCCGACCATCGATAAGTTCGCAGAGCTTGGGCCAGAGGCTAGGCGGAATCTGGCCAGGCACTTGATGACGGACGACCCTCAACAAGATTCGGAGCTGGCTAAGATGCGAAGGAGGCCTACCTAAACAATCATCGACACAGGAATTCCGGACTAGCTGCACCGCATCTGGAAGACCTCGGTCTTTTCGTACTCAGCCTCCCAGATGTGGGTGCTGTTCCTTGCCCTCCTGATTGCGAGTAGGGTATACCCCAGAGGACCCCCCGTCGAGGCTTTCTTGAGTATCGAGTCGAGCGGCTCTGCGTACTCGTCGAAGCTTGACACTATGTGTTGCTTGAACTTCTCTACCTCCTTGAGGTAATCGGAGAGGCATAGTGTCTTTCCCTGTAGCCGGGACGAAGTGAGCATCTTGACCTCGTTCCCGCAGACCTCGCACTTCACCTTCTTCATTCCGTCATCCATGCACACTCTCCCTACCCCAACGACCATAGGGAAGGTCCCCGCCTGGTCCTCCACTGCGCCGCAGATTGTGCACTTGGCTGGCGACTTCGAGACGTGCTGCAATAGGGGTGCCCAACATGCGCGATTCGATTTAAAGTTGACCGGGGCTGGAGTGTGATCTCTTGCTTCCTACGCGAAAGGGTCATTTAGGCCACGGTGGCCTACATGTCCATGCGATACGCGCGACTCGGCCGATCCGGGCCTAAAGTCTCACGAATCTGTCTCGGCACGAACAACTTCGGTCGGCAGCTCGATGAGGAGATGTCGAAGGCTGTGGTTGCCAAGGCCCTGGACCTTGGAATAAACATCATCGACACCGCGAACATCTACACCGATGGAAAGTCGGAAGAGATCATAGGCCGTGCGCTGCGGGGCGAACGCGGTCAGGTCCTCATAGCGACGAAGGTGGGAATGCAGGTAGGGAACGAGCAGGGCTCAGGGGGCCTCTCACGAGAGCACATCGAGGCCGAGGTCGCAAAGAGTCTGAAACGCCTCTGCACAGACTACATCGACTTGTACTATATGCACAGATTCGACACGAGCGTATCCCTGGAGGAAACACTGAGGACGATGGACGCT
The DNA here is from genome assembly GCA_964533695.1 of uncultured Nitrosopumilales archaeon. Classification (GTDB taxonomy): domain Archaea; phylum Thermoproteota; class Nitrososphaeria; order Nitrososphaerales; family Gagatemarchaeaceae; genus UBA183. The sequence continues at coordinate 1,991 of CAZHNH010000070.1, forward strand.
CTCGTTCTGAAAGGAAAGGTGAGGCACATTGGCGTCTCCAACTTCACGCCGGAACAGCTCGACGCAACGATGAAGATCTGCGCGAGGCACGGCCTGACTGAACCGGTTGCAGTCCAGCCACCGTACAGCCTCGTTGCCCGTGAGCCGGAAAAGGACCTGCTCCCGTTCTGCTCCAGGCACGGTTTAGGGGTCCTGACGTACAGCCCACTATGGGGAGGATTCCTGACCGGAAAGTACTCGCGAGGCGCCCCGCCGCCGGAAGGTAGCAGAGGTTCGGCCAGCCCTCGCTACTTGGACAGGATCAGCGATCAGGGGGATTTCCAGAAACTCGAGAAACTCAAAGCCGTGGCCGCTCGGGCAGGCGTACCCCTAGGGCAGCTTGCGATAGCTTGGATCCTTCATAACCCGGCTGTGACCGCACCGATAGTCGGCGCGTCGAAGCCCGAGCAGGTCGCGGAGAACTGCCAGATACCCGAAATGAAGATTGACAACAAGGTCTTCGACGAGCTGGAATCGGCGATTGCCTGATCATGCCGTTAGCATCGCATCTTGAGGCGCTGACGTGCGAAGCGCTTTGGGGTCCTGACTAGAGCAGCCCCACTAGGTCATCGACGTTGTGTATTGTCGCTATGGCAACCCCCTGGGCGTCTTTGTCTACACCAGATGTGACCAAGATTGAATCGATTCCTGCTCTCGCGGCACCCTCAAGGTCAGTGTCCACCTGGTCACCAATCATCACCGCGCGTTGTTTCGGACACCCTGCTCGTTCTAGAGCGATACTGAACATTAGAGGTGAAGGCTTACCGATTACGGTCGCCTTCTTCTGGGTGGCGAACTCCAGAGCCTTGACGATGGGCCCCGTAGCTATTGCAGGCCCATTCTTGTACATGTAGAGCCTCGCGGAGTGGGTGGCCACGATCCGGGCACCGTTCCTTACTAGCCTGGCCGCCTGGTCGAGCTTGTTGTAGGTGACTCTCCTGTCGAGCCCGACGACTACAAACTGGGCATCCTCGCCCTGGGTCCGGGCGTGGCCGCACTTCTCCATCTCAGACTCGAGCCCCGCTTCGCCGACAAGGAAGTAGGAGACCGTGCCATGCTCATCCCTGAGGTACTCGGCGGTGAGGAGGGCGCTTGTGAGTATCTCCCCCTTCTCCACAGGGATGCCGAACTCGGCGAGGTGGCTGTGGATGGTCTCGACGGCATCGGTCGAGTTGTTGGTCAGCACGAAGAGTTTCTTGCTAGCCGAGCGGAGGGCGTTAATCGCAATAGAACCGCCGATCATTTCTCTCTCTTCTTTGCCCTTGTAGAAGACGCCGTCGAGGTCGAACAGGAAGAGATCTTTCTTTCTCAGGATAGGAGTCTTCACTTCTCCGGCCTTTCCCCAGTCGTCTCCTATCAATCCTGCGCAGTCGTTCAATTCCACGTACAAACCTAAGGATTCTGCCTTCGAGTCGTCTTAAAACGATTCGCAGCGGGCCGATGTCGTTTCTTTAGCTAGCCCAGGCATCTCTGAGTTTCGCTCCCAATCATAGCCACCAACCATGGAAACAAAAAAGTCCTTGAATTGAAGTAAAGCCCTAAATATAGTCGAGGGGGCGCCATTCTAGGAAAATGCCGCAGTTCGCCAGAATCAAGCTCACGAGCACAAACCTCCCTGAGCTTGAGAGAGTAGCGAAGGACATCAGGGAAATAGCCGACAAGACGGGCGTGAAGGTGAGGGGTCCGCAACCTCTCCCCACCAGGAAGCTGAAGATTACTACAAGGAAGGCACCCACTGGAGAGGGTAGTCACACCTTTGACCACTGGCAACTGAGGGTCCATCGGAGAATCCTCGACGTACAGCCGGACGACAGGACCATGAGACAAATA
>CAZHNH010000071.1:0-7685 GCA_964533695.1 uncultured Nitrosopumilales archaeon
GTCTCCACACTTATCGGTCCGTCAACAAGACTGCAGATCCTCATGATATGGCGCTTGAAATCCACGCCTCCCTCTGACAGGAAAATCTTCTGGTTGGTCGTTATGCCGTCAGCGATGCCCCACTGGACAAACTCCTCGATCTCCTTCAAGGACGCCGTGTCTAAGAAGAATTGGACCATGCGCAGAATCTCTTGCTTTGGTTTCACACAAGGGCCTATAAGAATTTGTAAGATCCCCAGACATCACGCCTTCATTGAACCACCACTACCTGAAACGAGCACACGGTCGCAAAGAACATAAGCCCCGCCAACCGGTTGGTTCGACGACGAATAGGCAAGGGCTTAGGACGATTAGATTGGGCGCGACTAGAACGAGAGGTAGGGCCGTCTTCCTCGATCGTGATGGTGTTTTGAACGACCTTGAGTATGATAAGGAAGAGGGACGAATTGTAGGCCCGCTCTCGGCAGACAGACTTAAGGTATTCCCGTATGCGGGCGAGTCTGTACGTAGAATCAAGGAACTAGGCTTTATGGTCATTTTGGTATCCAACCAACCTGGGGTTGCGAAGCAGCAGTTCACCCGTTCCGAGCTGGAGAAGATGAAAATGAAGGTCAGAAACGAGCTGGCGAGGCGGGGTGGCTCACTCGACGCGGAATACTACTGTCTGCATCATCCAGATGCCCGTGTCAAGAGATACAGGCTGGATTGCAAATGCAGAAAGCCCAAGCCAGGACTGCTCCTCCAAGCTGCTTCGGAGAACGATCTGGACATAAGCAATTCCTTCTTCGTCGGTGACGCGCTCGTGGACGTGAAGGCGGGGAAGGCTGCCGGATGCAAGACAATCCTCCTGGGGCATCCTACCACGTTTCTCAGCAGCCTCGTCGAGAAGGAGAAAGCGGCACCCGACTTCATCCTGCCATCCCTAAAGCAGGTTCCGGTATTGCTGCAAAGCATCCAGCAGCCTAAGGCTGGGAATCGAGCAAAGGCCAAGCCCAACCGGTCAAGATGATGATAAGCAACCACTCAACGGCCGTTGTCTCTCTCTCTCTGGTTGCTTTCGCCTAAACACATAATGCAGAAGGTAACGCTACGACCCCCCCAAACTGCTCAGTAAGACGCTGAGCTCTACTCCTTCTTTGTCTTCTTCGAGATGAGCCCTCTCAGCTGTTCACACATCAAATGGGTCAGGACAAGATGCATCCCCTCAACGTGAGGAGTGGAATTGGCTGGGACGACTACACAAGCATCGGATACTATCTTTAATGCGCCGCCATCGAATCCCGAAAGCCCGATCACCTTCCCGCCGTTTTCTTTTGCATATTTCACTGCCTTGAGTAGGTTCTGTGACCACGGCCCAGCCTTATCACTTCCCGCGCCTCCATGAACGCTAATTGCGACGAGCACGTCCCCTCTCCTGAAAAAATTCTTAAGCTGTTCATAGTATATGTCACTCCACCCTGCATCGTTGGTGAGCGCACTTACCAATGGGATGTTATCGACGAGCGAGAAAGCGCGGAACTTCCTGTCTGCCTTGTCAGACACCCACTTATCAAGGTCGCAGGCTAGGTGGGTTGCAGTTGAGGCAGAGCCACCGTTGCCTAGCGTGAAAACCTGTTTGTCACTCTTCCAGGCCTCATACAATATTGCGACTGCCTTGTCAATCGAGCCTCTGTCCAACTTTGAGACAATCTGTGCAACTTCGCCCAGATACTGGTTGGTCCGAGACAAAGAGAAGATCCCGACTTCAGTTCGGTGTAATTAAATCTGACACCCCGCTCCCTGCGATTGGTTAAATATCTGAGTCGGAAGCGGAGCGTTCGGAGGTTTTGCCGCCTCTTTGATAGTCTCAAGAACTCCTTTCAGGTTGTCGCTCGGGGGTGGCGGAACTGACCTTCCCGCCTATTTCACGAAGTACGGTGGTTTCTTCGTCTCTGGAGCCGTCAACAAGTATATGCACATCATCGTGAATGATAGGTTTGAACCTGGAATTAGACTCAGTTACAGCCGGACGGAGACTGTCGACTCCCCCGACTCCATTCGTCATCCACTGGTAAGGGAAGCGTTGAAGCTTCTTGATCTGAAGGATAAGCTGGAGATTGTGTCGCTTGCGGATGTACCGGCCGCGACGGGGCTCGGGTCATCAGGAAGTTTCACGGTTGGGTTGCTCAATGCATTGTACGCCCACCAGAGGATTGCAAAGACGCCCGAGCAGCTGGCCGAGATAGCCTGTGACATATCTCTCAACAGGCTTCGTGAACCTTCAGGAAAGCAAGACGAGTATACCGCGAGTCTTGGTGGAATAAAGTCGTACGAGATAGACCAGATGGGGAATGTCAGGGCCACTGAACTCGACATATCTGACCACACCCTGTCTGAGCTCGAATACGTGATCATGATGTTCTACACGGGCATTACGCGGAACGCCTCAGACATCCTCGCTAAGCAACAGGGGAAGGTATTCGACGACGACGGTAGGGCAGTCGAAAAAATGCACAAGATCAAAGCGATCGGCCTGGAGAGCAAAAAAGCTCTAGAGTCGGGCGATTTGAAGAGATTCGGCGAGCTTCTTCACGAGCACTGGAAAGTGAAGCGCGGCATCACGAACAGTACTACAACAGACCAGATAAACTCGTGGTACTCTATCGCAAGGGAAAAAGGAGCGCTGGGCGGAAAGCTTGTCGGAGCCGGAGGCGGCGGCTTTCTAATGCTGTACTGCGATGAAGGGAGAGAGAAGGTCAGAGCGGCGCTCGTCGGCCAGGGGCTCACAGAGATGAGATTCAGATTCGATTTCGAAGGGAGCAAAGTGATTTACAACGTCTAGGCCAAATTCAGAGAAGACCTAGGTGCTGTTCGGGATTTGCAAGCAGTCATACTAGCTGGTGGCCTGGGGACGCGTCTCGGGAAGCTCACCCAGACAGTCCCCAAAGCGATGCTACCGGTGAACGGAAGACCGTTTCTCGAACACGAAATCGTCTTGCTCCGAGAATACGGGATAACGGATTTCGTACTGTGCGTAGGTCATCTCAGCGAAGCCATAGAGGACCACTTCGGATCTGGCGACTGGTTGGGCGTTACTATTCGGTATAGCCATGACGGGCCGAAACTCATGGGGCCAGCTGGAGCGCTAAAGAGCGCCGAACCTCTGCTTGTTGAATCATTCTTTGTAACCTATGGTGATGCATACCTGCGTGCAGACTACCGTCAGGTGATGAAGATTCTTCTCGATTCGAATAAACTAGGAGTCATGCTAGTATACGAGAACCATAATCTCTACGGTAAGAGCGATATCGCTGTTAAGGATGGATACGTCACCAATTATGATAAGGCGGGAAGGTCAGAGGGGATGGTCTGGATAAACTTCGGGGTGACAGCACTGAGAAAGTGTGCATTGTCGCTCATCCCTCCTGGCAGAGAATGTGGCGAGCAGGAGTTCTATCGTGAGCTTATCCTGCGCAAGGAGCTGTTGGCGTTCCAGGTATCAGACAGGTTCTACGAAATAGGAAGTCCGCACGCCCTCAAGGAATTCGGGCAATTCATTTCCGGCCAGTCGTGACGGTTGCCCACGCAAGGCTTTGCATGTGCAATTGGCGCTCCTTTACCCGTAGGATTTGATGATCTCTGTGCAATTCTCAATTCCGTTATATCTTCTCGAAATGCATCGGATTGCCTCAACTCTCTCAGTATAATGCTCATCTTGGATAAGCATCTCCACGGATTCAGAAAGTCTTTTGGCACTTAGACCGCCCTGCGGGATGGAAATGCCAAGCCCAAGTTTCTGGAACTTGTCTGCGTTTCCGAGTTGTTCGGAGTGGTTGTGAATTGGCACCAACACTGCGGGCACTCCCGCGTCAATGCATTGACCTATTGTCCTGTGCCCCGATCGGGAAACCACCACACTTGAAATCATGAAGAGCTCATCCTTGATCGGACACCAGTCGTATAGCAACACACCACGTGCCAGTCTCGAGGGCTCTCGTGAGCCCCCTAGGTAGCCAAAGGACACCACAACTTTGTACTCGCCGGAAAGGCTGACAGCCGCCTTGATTGCGGTGTCGACGAAGAGCTTCTTGGTCGCATCGGGGCCACTTATCTGGAAGAACAACAAGGGTCTCCCGTCAAATCCTATCGTCTCCTTGGCCTTCTCTAACCTGTCTTCACTGATGCTCTCGCTCGGCGAAGTGAACCCGACGTACCTGACGATGTTCGACAAATCTGTCCCGGCGACGTTGGCTTCACCAATTGTATAGGGGGGAGGGAGATCGGTCAGAAGAACTTCCTCACTGAGTGACCACATCAATCCCAGCGTATCTCCTGCGATCCGCTCGTAGAGCTGCCCGAGCAGGTTCCCTCTGTATCTTGGAGGAAGATTGACCTTGAACTGATTTAGAATCGTTACCACAGGATAGCCTCTAGATTTTGCAGCCAGGACAGCTGAAAGTCTGGAATCCGACATCGCAACACTAGGGTCAAATTTCGATATGCTTTCCGTCTCGAACACGACCTGCTTCAAGAACGAGCGTACCATGATGGGGAAGTGTTGCAGGAAGTCACGGGACGAAAAGCTCCCTTCTTCCGTCCATTCCACATCGAAAGGAGGGCATTCAACGGCGTCCATCAAAGGCGCGTGCGTTCTGATATATCTGAGACCTTGCCCCGAACAGGAGCAAAGGGCATCGAACCCACGTGCTCTCAAGCGTCCTGCAATCTCCAGGACTCTTGTAGCGTGACCTAGGCCGGAACCGAAAACGGCAAAGTAGACCCTGCCCAAGACCGTCGACTTTGCGCCACATACCGGAGGGACTATTTATTCCCGGCCCGTCACATAATGGAATTGCTGACGGTGTTCCGATTCTGTCGAAATAAGACCGAAGTACCAAGAGTCCACCGCCTGCGAGTGAAGGGTGAGGTCTTCTACTTCAGCGCGAAAGCTATCGCCTAAACTTTAATTACGCAAAACGGAGGCAGCCAAAATCCGATTTCGTTGGTATCAACCCTGGAGAAGACTGCGAAGGCCCTAACCGAGTTCGAGGCGGAGTTAGACAGAACAAGAGCCGAAGCCCTTGCGGAGAAGACCAGGATCATCAGGGAAGCGGAGGGCATAGCCGAGTCAGCGAAGTCAAGTGCAATTTCAAGAGCGCAACAGCAAGCTTTGGAAAGGCTTGTGAAGGCAAGGACCGAAGCGGAGAAGCAGGCCGAGTCGATACGGAAGCAGGGAGTGTCGTCGTTACGTGCCTTCGAGGCTTCTGTCTCCCTGAGAAAGAAGAAAGCGGCTGGGGCTGTGGTAATGGCGCTCCTAGGTGAAGTGAAATGAAGGTGGTCGCGGTCGGCGGTAAGGCATTTGTAACGGGTTTCGTTCTCTCTGGCGTCAGCGGTGAGTACGTGTCCTCTCCGGTGGAGGCCCTCTCGAAGATCCAGAGGCTCATCGGCGAGCCCGAAGTCGGTTTGATCATGGTGAGCGACGAAGTCGCCAAGCCTCTCAGCGGACAATTGACAACAATCAAGTCACAGCTGGCGACGCCTTTGATCTACGAGGTCCCGGGACCGGGGAGCAAGAAGGACAAGGTCGACTACCGTGCGATGCTGAGGAGTATACTGGGAGTCTGACACGAATGAGTAATGCAGCAGCCGACACCCTTGAGAACGTCCTAGGGCAATTAGAAGGGGAGCTCATTGTCGAGCTGGACTCTGGGAAGAAACAGGCCCTGTCCACGCTAGAGTCGGCTAGGCGAGATGCAAAGGCCATGGTTGACAAGATCCTCGACACAAGCAACAAGCAGGCAGACATCCTCAGGCGTCAGCTAATAGGGGCGGCTGAGCTAGAGGCTCGAAACGCGCAGCTGAAGACACTGGAAAAGGCTGTGGGGGAGGTCTTCGAAGCCGCGGTCAAGGAACTTAGTGACTTGCCAGCTTCACGCTATGCGAAATCACTCGCTATTCTTCTCGGAGAGGGTGTTGAGGTGCTCGGCCAGAACGTAAGGGTTTACTGCAATGCGAAGGACAGAAAGGCCGTTTCCTCAGCGATTGGCATGCTGCCTGGCAGACAGTCAGCGGCGCACCTCGATGAGATTTCAATCGATACCATAGGCGGCGTCATCATGACTTCGACGGACGGTGCGGTGAGGTTCGACAATACTTTCGAAGCTAGGCTCGAGAGGATGAAACCGACCCTGCGGATGGAGGTCTCAGCTGCGCTGTCGAGCGGTTGATTGATCAGGACAGTACTCTCTCCTCACGTTGAATTGATCGGCTTCTTGCTATTGCCATTCTCGCCCCGCCCAAGAATTATAAGGTCGAAGTTCAGGAGGGCCGAAAGAGAATTCTTTGGCAGTCAAGGGACGGATTGAGTGGATCTCAGGGCCCGCGGTGAAAGCTTCGGGGATGGCAGCTGCCAAGATGTTCGAAGTCACACAAGTGGGCGAAGAGAAGCTAATCGGCGAGGTAATCAAGTTGACGGGAGACATCGCGTTCGTCCAAGTCTACGAGTCCACGAGCGGCCTAAGGCCAGGCGAGCCGGTACTCGGCACAGGTCAACCTCTTTCAACCACGCTCGGGCCAGGCATGATAGGGACGATCTATGATGGTCTCCAGCGACCCCTTGATGTAATAGCAAAGAAGGCTGGTGCCTTCATCACCAGGGGCGTCTCAGCCGATTCGATATCATTCGACAAAAAGTGGGAATTCACCCCATCAGTCAAGAAGGGGGACGAAATCACTGGAGGGAGCGTTTTGGGGAGCGTGCAGGAAACCCCGTTGATTGAACACAGGATCCTCGTTCCTCCTACCAAACCGATGACTAAGGTGAGGGATGTTGCAAAGTCTGGGAGCTACAAGATTGACGAGACGGTCGTTACTGCGGAGGACAAGGCTGGTGGAAAACACGAGCTGAAACTATACCACCGTTGGCCCGTAAGGACCCCGAGGCCCGTCAACAAGCGGCTCGACCCCGAAATTCCGCTGATGACAGGCCAGAGGGTGCTCGATTCCTTCTTTCCGATGGCAAAGGGTGGGACAGGTGCGATTCCAGGCGCTTTCGGAACTGGGAAGACCGTTACGCTTCACTCGGTCGCAAAGTGGGCCGATGCAAAGGTCGTTTTCCATATTGGTTGTGGGGAACGTGGTAACGAGATGACCGAAGTGCTCGTTGAGTTCCCGGAGCTGATCGACCCACAAACAGGCAGGCCGCTAATGGAGAGGACAATCCTCATCGCGAACGTGAGCAACATGCCAGTGGCTGCGCGCGAAGCGAGCATCTACACAGGGGTTACGATGGCGGAATACTATCGCGATATGGGATACGACACTGTCTTGGTCGCCGACTCGACGAGCAGGTGGGCGGAAGCACTACGTGAAATCAGTGGAAGGCTGGAGGAGATGCCTGCCGAGGAAGGATATCCCTCTTATCTCGCCTCAAGACTTGCGGAGTTCTACGAGAGGGCAGGAAGGGTCGATCTGCTGGGCACCCCCCAGAGGACAGGGTCAATCACACTTGTCGGCGCCGTCTCTCCGGCTGGAGGCGACTTCACCGAACCTGTGACATCCCAAACGATCAGGTTCGTGAGAACCTTCTGGTCGCTGGATGCGAGACTGGCGTACTCCCGGCACTACCCGTCAATCAACTGGATGAGTTCCTACTCAGGGTACATAGAATCGGTCAGCAAGTGGTGGAAGGACAGCGTCGACAAGGA
>CAZHNH010000072.1:0-3023 GCA_964533695.1 uncultured Nitrosopumilales archaeon
GCTATTGGAACATCGATGAGGAATCAAGATGCGCCGAGATCGGCTACGAGCTCAATCGGGCATACTGGCACCAGGAGATTTCGTCGGAGGCCCTCGTTCCCATCTTGGAATACGGCTTCGACGGCATGGGTCTGAACAGGATTGAAGCCTGCCCGTTTGCGGAGAACACTTCGTCCAACAGACTGCTCCAGAATCTGGGATTCAAGCTGGAGGGCACGCTTCGTCAACGGGTCCTGTTCAGAGGCCGCTTCCTCGACCAGCACTACTACAGCCTCCTCAAGGGAGAATTCAATCGACCTTGAGCGGTCGGCCCCTGATTTGTCTTACCTCGGGGATGGACGGGGGTCGGCGGGGAACAACATATGGCATTGGGCTACATCAGCGTATAATCTAGCGAGCGTTAAGTAGTGCAAGTGCGCGAGGGCCAACGCGCGATACCTCATGGACCCGGAGTCAATAATGCCTCTGATGGCTGGAGGTCTCGCTCTCGCCATATCAGCGGTGCTCGCAAGGATGTACCTGCGAAGACGCAGGATACACCATCTGCTCTGGACCGTCGGGATGCTGCTTTGGGCTGTGTCGGATTTCACCCAATTCTATGCGATCGTTGCAGCATGGACAGTTCCAGTTTACCTCTCGTACTTCTTCGGTTCTATAATGCTGGCAGGGTTCCTTGGCGCGGGTACGCTCTGCCTGGTCCTCCCCAAGAACCGGGTATCCCACGCATACGTGTGGTTCAATGTCGTGGCAGGCGTCGCCTTGGCAGTGGTTATCGCGGTTACGCCTATCGACACCTCGGCGCTCCAAGCCGCGGTGACAGGCGCCAATCCGATCACGTCGCCGATTGCGAGCTACATCGCAGCCCTGGTCAACATACCCGCTCTCTTCACGTTCGCGGGCGGCGCTCTGTACAGCTTCATTAGAACAAGGAAGCTGTACGCGCTGCTCATCACTGCCGGGGCTCTGATACCAGCTTTCGGAGGGACGTTGGCTACCATAGCGTTGCCGCAGCTCTTGCCTTACACAGACTTCCTTGGAATACTGGTTCTTGGCTCAGGATTCTACCTTTCGTTTAGCACAAAGCCAGGAAGAAGGGAGGTTGATGCCTTGACCCGACCTACGCCTGCGACCACCATCAACGGATGAATGGAGCCATCGAGGTTTCCGCGAACTAGCCAGCATCAACATTCGGTTAGCAAGTCGAAGGTTCACAAGATCCCTGGTCTGCAATTTACCTATACGCTACTGCAAACCGTGGTTGGAAAACAGAGCCCTGAACTAGGCTCCCCAGACAACCGACCTCTTCGTTGGGCGATTACAGTAAGTGTTCACTTCACTTCCGAATCAAAACGACACCCAAGACGAAGAACGCGGCACTCACCAGAAAAGAAGTTACGTTGACGACAAGTAGACCAAGAGGACCGAAAGGCAGAGAGATGTACGCGGTAGGGACGCAGAGCCCTTTGACATAGGTGTCGCACGCACCCCGGAAGAGCCAAACCCTCGGGTCACTGATTATCTGCGCGGAATTCCGGAGCAGAGCCCCCATAAAAGACGAAGTCAAGAGAAGGACCAGACCAATGATGTTGGTCCTGTTGAAGGTCAGACTCCTCCTCACCGACTTACCCAGGTTGGGTGCCTTCAATTCGATTGAATCCCTCCTGCCGCTCTCCGATTTTAAAGTAGCTGCCTCGGTTTGGACTCCCGACGTAGTGGCCTTAAAGTGCCTAATCTCTCCGAGAGAGTGGAGGGGGTGGGGGCAATTTCTTGCACTCGTTCTCCGGCGTCTATGAAGTCGTTCACCTTTTGGTCAGTATCGCAGGCTTTTATCATGACGGATTGGCGAAACTGCGTATCTTTCCCGTCAGTCTAATATTCTAGCCGAGAGAGTACATGAAGGGAGAGCCGCAGCTAGAGGAACTATGGGAGCATAGGTCTCCGAGAGAAAACAGCATTGAAGAGGCGTTCTTGGCCCTTCATGGACTCCCCTCTTATTTGGCTGACGACATCCACGTCCTTTTCAAGGAGTCCCTGACCGAAGCGATACTCAAGATCTTCGGTGAGAGCGGGGCGACGGCTCTAATGAGGATGGTCAGTGCAAAGGGCTTCGACGACCCAGCTGACGCATTAGCCAACTTCGAACCTATTATCGGAGTGATTGGTTCAAACATCGTGAAGAAGGCCGTTGCAGACGAGTTTCAGCGCAACGTTCGCCAGCTAATCAGGAAGTCAGAGAAGGCTCGGAAAAGAAGGAAATGATGCGTTGTCAAAGCTCACGCAGCGTCACAACTCAGCGCATCTTGCGGAAATCCTTGCGCATCTCTTTAGCAAGCAGTGACCACATACCTGAGTCATCGGCCTTGAGCTCTTTCGCAATCTTAGCGATCCGGGCAACTGAGGGACGCTTCCCATAGTTCACTTGCAACCCTATGAAGTCCAGTCTAGACTTCTCGCCATCCATTGGGATGATCTGGTACCAGAACTGGGAGTGTTTGTTTGGACCGGCGATGTGTGTGTTTGTCCACGCCAGGCGCCCCGGGTTTAGCCTGACGAGCCTTTTCTTGGTTACTGGACCGCCTTTTCCGACGACAGTATCCGTCAATATCAGGGTGTCATCATTGATGTGCTTGATCCTTCTCGTTCCGTTCTTGCCCATCTTGGTCCAATCGTCTGGCTTGTAGTCAGTGCACCAGTCGAACGCTGGTCTTTCGGGGATGTCGAACTGTTGACTAAACTCATAGCATACAGAGTATGAAAGCAACCTACTACAACTCTTACATGAGGGATATGAAGGGTCGATTTAAGCAGAGTCCCGCGCTTTCCAGTCTTGCGTGACGCGGCTCCCCTAGACCGAGTTGTGCGAGAATCATATTCGTGGGCCCCCGGCTCTCGCGAGGCATTCTAGCCTCGAAAGAGGGTCAAACTTCTGTGACGGTCACCGTGTAAGCAAAGGGCATGCCTAGCGTCGGACCAAGATTCCAACAAAAGTCTCCAATCGACCCCGCCGTTGAGTTCGTTATTGT
>CAZHNH010000073.1:0-3960 GCA_964533695.1 uncultured Nitrosopumilales archaeon
TTGATCATGAATGAGCATTTTCTGTGGCACAGGAAAGCAAGGGAGTTTGGACTTGTCACAGCTCCGAGGCAAATTCTAATGGGTTTGCTTGAAACGGTAGACGACGAGACATTCGCCCGAATAGGTCGGGAGGTCGTGCCAGGTGTTTGGAAGGAGATGGCCGAATACTGGTCCGGTGACTCGTCCCCTGATGGGGTGCTGGACTCCCTGAGCATGCGGTCCAGGTTCAATCCAGGTAACAGAACGAAACTGACTCGGGATGAGGGAACCTACACGATAGTCTTTCGGCATGATTTTGGCCGCAAATGGAGTATACTCACGAAGAACGCGATCGAAGAATTCGTGAAGAATTCGTTTCACACGATTCCCCAAACTACCATGGGGGACTCAGTGGTCACGGCCCGTTTCAAAGTCAGGCGGCTCGGGGCCATCTGACAGGAGACAAGTCCCTCAAATTTGCACACGCCGCCGTTCTCCTTGCGCGCGCAAGCGAGCCGTGTGGGTCTACTCATCCATATCCATTTATCTCCAACCTAGCAAAAGCGGGGCTGCAATTCGCATGTCTGAAGGTCAAAGAAGACTGGCGGCGATAGTTTTCACAGACATCGTAGGGTACTCAGCCATGTCCCAGTCCAACGAGGCTATGGCGATCAGACTTCTTGATTCTCACAATTCTCTGTTGAGGGAGGTCTTAGGACGCCATGGAGGTCGAGAGGTCAAGACCATAGGAGATTCCTTCCTTATCGAATTTTCGAGCGCACTTGAGGCCGTTAAGTTTGCCGTGGAATCGCAGAGAGAACTGGAGAGAACAGCTGCGATGAACAACGAAAGCGGTTCGGTCTTGGTCAGAATCGGTATTCATGTTGGGGACGTAGTAAGCCGCGATGGGGACCTCATCGGCGACGCTGTAAACATAGCATCTCGTATTGTGGGCGTTGCAGAAGGCGGAGAGATCTGCGTTTCGAGTCACGTCCGCGACCAGGTCATCAACAAGGTCCCTTACGCCTTCGAGAAGATGCCTTTTCAACCATTGAAGAACATCGACCTCGAAATTGACTTGTATAGGGTTGTTCTACCCTCAGAGGCCCCCTCGGAAGCACCTTCGGAGCGTCAGGGGAGCAGGGTTGCGGTCCTGCCATTCTCCAACATCAGTCCAGATTCCAGTGACAGCTATCTTGCCGACGGCCTCACCGAAGAACTGATTTCCGCACTTTCAGAGGTCCGAGGGCTCCGGGTCATCGCGAGGACGTCTGTGAGCCGCTACAAAGACACCACAAAGAACGCAGACCAAATCGGCCGGGAGTTGAAGGTCTCCCACCTATTGGAGGGCTCCGTTAGGAAGTCAGGGAACAGGATCAGGATCACCGCGAACCTTGTCGATGCCCGTACTCAGGAAGAGCTTTGGTCAGAGAAATACGAAAGGGACATGTCAGACGTATTCTCAATCCAGAGCGAAATCGCGGCGAACGTGGTCGACTCCATGAAAGTAAAGCTCCTCTCTAAGGAGAAAGCCAGAATTGAGAGCAAAGAGACGGACAGCATCGCCGCCTATGTCGCCTACCTCAAAGGCCGGAGCCTCCTCAGGGAAGGAACGGAAAGATCTGTTCATCTGGCCTCGGAGCAGTTCGACCTAGCGATAAAGGAGGACGGAGATTACGCTCGGGCTTATGCGGGGAAGGCGGACACCGTGATGCTCCTTGGAGACTATCTCTTCTCACCGATACCTGTGGCCCTCGAGGAGGCGTGGGGACACGTAAACAAAGCCCTGGTCCTAGATCCTAGCTTGGCCGAGGCCCGGGTGTCTCGTGCCAACCTCCTTATGTACGACTACAAGTTCGAGGAGGCGAAAGCCGAGTTCACGAAGGCCTTGGAAGCGAACCCGAGCTATGCGACCGGTCATCATTGGTATTCGTCTTGCCTGCAGGCGTTCGGACGCATCAGGGAGGCGTTGGATGAAGTGCTTCGTGCCGAGGAGTTGGACCCTCTCTCTCCGGCGATTACCTTGTCCGTCATCTACAGGTCGAGAGGCATTTGGAGCGATGAGGAGACGGAGAAACGGATCCGGAAGCTAGAGGACATCGATCCATCAAGCCCACTGGTCGAGGAGGCGAAGATGGTGTATTCGTTCGTAAAGAAGGATTGGGCGGAGGCGTTAATTCATCTGGACAAGATGATCGAGAATGATCCTACGGACCCGTACCTATGGGCCGACCTAGCGTACCTCAATGCGGTTACCGGGAAAAAGCAGGAGGCCTTGAATCTGCTTGATAAGTTGAAGGGTGTCCCGGATGACGCCAAGGTGAAGGGGCAACTCCTAGCCCTCGCCTTCATTGGACTAGGTGACCTAGACGCCGCCTTCGAATGGATAAGATTCGCCATTTCACGGAAGGAGCTTTCGATGGGGTGGTTCAGGGCCTCTCCGTTGTTCAGTCACGTCAGGGCAGACAGAAGGTTCGTTGACATTCTGAAGACCTTGAACTTGCCGACAGAATAAATCAACCCGTTGGAGATGGACGAGTGGGTGGAAGGGGGGACACGGTAGGGTTTGGGGACGGACGGACCCCACTTGGACTCGATGACAAACGACTTAAAGCGTTCTTGAAATCTTTCGTGTAGCATGTCCGGGCTCGAAAGACTTGAATTCCTGGTCGGCCGATGGAAAGGCAGCTCAACAGATCAATTCGGGGAGAAAGGGACCATAGAGTCGAGCCTTGAATGTACTAAGGAGCTGGACGGCAGATTCTTCCAACTTCGAGGAGCGAGCACAAAGGATGGGGCAGTAATCAACACGGCGGTGACATTCATCACCTTCGACTCAAAAGCAGGGAAATACATCAGCAAAAGAATGTGGTCGTATGGCTTTATCGAAAACGGGGTAGGCCGTTGGGAGGATGACCGAACGCTAATGTTCGAGATCAAATTCGACAACGAGCCCCTACCCTTCGTTGGAACCCGCTGGAGAAGCTTCATTCGCAGATACAGCGACGATGAGTTAGGCCATGGTCTGTACACGGCGAAGGAAGGCGGACAGTTTCAACTCTATGGTGAGACTCGCCAGATCCGTGTTCGCACGTAGCCAGTGGACGATGCGCGCTGGCGCGCTCAAGGGCACACGATTTCGAATCCAACCCACCAGCACCTAGCTGACTAGAGAAGCGTGTTCAAGGTGCAGACACACAACGTGTTCTTCGTTCCAAGGGTGCGACACTGACCAGAGTGCCGTCGGCTCGGATCCAACGTGTGCGACAGCCCAATCAGGTCTTCGGCGCAGATGTCTCCTCGTAGAGCCGGCTCGAATTGTTCTTGTCGGCTCGTCTGTAGTACCCAACTTTGATTACATCGAGGACGCCCAAGTAAACCAGAGCCAACCCGAATACGATTGCCAGATCTTGCGAAGACAAGGGCGTAAAAGAGAACAGACTAGCCGTGGATGGGATGTAAGTTAGTGCGAACGAACCGACCGTCGCGACCGCGACGGCCGTGGCCAAGAGCAAGGACGGCCTTACACCTTTCCACAAGTAAGAGTGATTCCGTATGGAAACGATGACTATGAACTGAAGCAATGTGAGGAAGAGGAACATGCTGGTCTGGATGACAGATAGGGACCGGGAGCTGATGAAGTCAAAGTACAACAGCTCAAAGAGTGCCGTACACGATCCGAGCACAAGTGAGATCACCATCAGCGACCGAGTGTTGTACTTCTCCGGTCTCATGGCCTCCCGGCTGTCGACCCTGTCAGAGGCGATCGTGATCAGTGGGATATCGGTGATGAGGCTGGTCAGCAGCAGTTGCACGGGGAGCAGGGGCAGGTTGAGTGAAAGGAGGTAAAGAATCACGAGTGCAAACAGGTTTCCGAAGTTGCCCACCATAGTGTACTTGAGGTACTTATCGATGTTGAGGAAGATGGTTCGCCCCTCCTGAATGCCGTTGACTATCACGCCCAGGTCCGGGCTCAGGAGC
>CAZHNH010000074.1:0-11780 GCA_964533695.1 uncultured Nitrosopumilales archaeon
CGTCGCTCCATTGTTGTTGGCGTCACCACTGTAAACTGCGTTCCAGCTGTAAGAACCGGCAGTCCCGAATTGCTGGGAGGCCGAATTTGGTACGACCCCATCAACAACCTTCACAGCAGACCCAACGACGAAGGCTGTCCCGCTGCAGGTGCTCCCGGCGAAGTATTCGTATTGAACGGTCCCGCCTGCCGTGCTAGTGGTTCCGGTCAGCAAGGAGCTTGCGAAGATTGAACCTCCAACGGGAACCGTCGAGCCTGAAAGGGTCAGTGAGATTGTTGGAATCCCCTTTACGCTGATGGGTTCGCATGGGCTAGTCGCTCCGTTGTTGTTTGCGTCACCGCTGTAGACGGCGTTCCAGCTGTAAGAACCGGGGGTCGCGAAAACTTGCGCAGCGGAGTTAGGCACCACCCCTGCCGCGACAGCCACAATGCTGACCGTCGTAGCCAACCCTGAGCAATACCCTCCCGAAGAGAAGTATTCGTACGTCACGGTCCCGCCGGCCGTCGGTTTTTCCCCCGAAAGGACGGCAGAATCGGTAACTGGCGAACCGTAGGCAACCGTGGTGGCGGAGAGCAGCGTCGATATCGAGACGCCTGCGCTGTTGACGGCGAGGGTTTGGCATTGGCTAGTCGCTCCGTTGTTGTTGGCGTCGCCGCTGTAGACCGCGTTCCAGCTGTATGAGCCGACCGTCGTGAAGTATTGTGATGAGGAGCCTGGTATCCCACCGCTTGTCACAGTAAGAGGTGAACCAACTACGAACGCAGTACCTGAGCAGGTGTTCCCGACGAAGTACTCGTAAGTTATAGTTCCTCCAGGCAGGAAGCTCCCTGCCAGAGAGGCCTTGTCAGTGACCGGTTGACTCACCGCGATGGCAGTGGCTGAAAGCGCAGGCGTTAAAGTAGGGCTCGCCTTGTAGACCAAGGTCCCAGAGCTCTTCAGGTTGTTGGAGTCCCCAACATAGTTTGCCCTTATCGTGAAGCTCCCCGAAGCAGTAAGTATGACAACAATCGAACAGGTTCCAAGCGTAAGAGTACAGCTTCTCGTATTGAATGCGATTTTGCCCTTGCCTGCGGTCTTCACCCAGTTCACAGTGCCTGACTGAGATGGATATACTCCTGACGCAGACGCGGTGCAGGCGACTGCGGTGCCGACGACCAAGGTCGACGGAGTACAGCCCACTACTACAGATGTCGGTCCTTTCATCACACTAACTGTTGCTGACCTCGTGCTTGCCTTGTTGTATGTATCCCCGCTGTAGGCCGCCGTCAGCCTAACGCTCCCAGCGGTGGCGGCTGTCATCGTTACCGAACAGCTCCCGGCTGAGATTGTGCAGCTGGTCTGGACTAATGAAACAGAACCGACCCCACTCTGAGACCATGAAACTGTTCCAGTCGGACCGTAGCCAGCTACATTTGCGGTACACGTGATAGACGTAAGCGAGCCTGCTACTGAAGATTTGGGCGTGCACGATGTAGTTGTCGTAGTCGATGCAGTGGTCACCGTCAAGCCATAAGTTCCGGACGATCCAAAGTTCAGGACGTCTCCGCCATAAGTCGCGCTGAGGACCACTTGGGCCCCCGGCGAAACTGGTGGAGAGTAGGTCACCGTGCAGCTACTAGAGTAGGAAGTACCATACGAGCTAAATCCTGCTAGAATGCAGTTGCTTGTCCAACCGTCGGCAATGTTATCCCCCCACACAACGTTGCCCGTTGGCGTCGAGACTGAGCCCACCACGGTAGCCTGGCATGTGTCCTTCGAATTCACGGCCACATAGGAGGAAGAACATTGTACCGTAAGATATGTTACGTTGCACGTCCCCGTGCTGCAGCTCGTCGCGCTTATACTCGTAATAACGCTCGTCGAAACGATGGTCGTGACTGAACTCGACACTGAAGTCGAAGTCGTCACTGTTGTGGCAGACGAAAGGGTCGACACACTCGTTGCGTAGGTCGTGCTGGTGACTGTGATCACAGTCGTTACTGGGATAGTAAAAGAGGTAAGGGCACTGTCAGCAGGGACGGTCCCCACGTCACTTCCGGAGGCTATGACAGTGTAGGTAGCAGATGGGTCTGATGGAACGGTGAAAGTGCACGAGAACGCTCCGTTCGAGGATGCGGTCGCCGTCGTACATGTCTGCGTCACAGGCGTCGCGCCTCCAAAAGTAAAAGTGCCTATAGGTATGCCTGGCGTGAAACCCGAACCGGTGACGGCAACTGAGGTTCCTGCGGGATCCCCAGTTGGAACGAGTATGATTGATGGGGTCGTAACAATGAAGGTTGCCGAGGCTGTATCTGTGCCACCGTCGTGACCCGTCGCCACAACCGTGTAGGATCCTGGAGCATTGGGCGATGGAACAGTGAAAGTGCACGCAAAGGTCCCGGTTCCGCTCGTAGTCTGAGAAGTGCAGGTCTGAGTTGCTGGAATCTTACCGCCGAAGGTAAAGACGCTTATGGCCACGTTCGGGGTGAATCCTGAGCCGGTGACGCCTACCGAGACTCCTACAGGTCCTTGAGTTGGGGAGAGAACAATGATTCCGGATAGCACAGTCAGTGTTGTCGAGCCGCTGCTGGCCTGATTCTCCGTATCCCCGCCGTAAGCCGCCTGTATCGTAACGCTACCGGCACTTGTGCCAGTTACGCTTACTGAGCATGACCCGGAAGAAAGCGTGCATGTTGCCGGACTAGGAAGTGTGACAGTTCCTGTACCTGACTGGGTGAACGTGACGGTCCCCGTAGGCGAAAGTCCTGTGACGGTCGCAGTGCACGTGGAAGCCGACCCTATATACACAGAAGTGGGAATACAACTGACGGCAGTCGACGTCGCGGCGGGTCCCTTGTCCGAGATCACCGACACCGAACTCGAGCCCTCATTTGTGACGAAGACCTCTCCGAGAGGGTCATAGGCAGCACCAAACGGATAGCTTCCGACCGTAACGGTGCCGACGATCGTATTGCTTGTGTCGGCAATGACAGAGACCGTGTTGGAACCCGAGTTGGTTACATAGACCTCTCCCCTACCTGAGTCATAGGCCACACCATAGGGATTTGTCCCCACGTTCACCGTGGCAACAACGGTATTCGTCGCTGCCGAGATCACGGAAACTGTGCCGGAACCGGTATTGACAACGAACACTTCGCCCTTGCCCGAGTCGTAGGCGATTCCGAAGGGGTTGCTCCCCACTTTTATCGTGGCGACGACCGTGTTTGTAGCGTCCGAAATCACCGAAACCGTGCTGGACCCTTCATTTGTGACGAATACCTCTCCCTTTGCCGCATCGTAAACAGCAGCGAACGGGTAGCTACCTACACCTACCGTGGCTACGACCGTGTTTGTAGCGTCCGAAATCACCGAAACCGTGCTGGACCCGTCGTTGGGAACGAAGACCTCTTTTGCTCCTGAGTCAAAGGTTGCGCCGTAGGGATAGCTTCCGACGGTGACAGTGGCAACGACTGTATTTGTGGAGTCGGAGATTACTGAGACGGTGCCTGACCCAGCATTCGTAACAAATACCTCGCTCTTGACGGAGTCGTACGCTGCGCCGACTGGGTAGCTCCCGACGTTCACCGTTGCTATGACAGTGTTTGCCGAGCCGCCTGAGTCAGCGATGACCGAGACCGTGTTAGAGGCAGAATTGGTCACGAACACCTCCCCGATTGAATCATAAGCCACCCCATAGGGATTTGCTCCCACTGTGACGGTGGCAATTACTGTCTGGGCACGGGCAATAGGCGCGAGAGAGACTGAGATAATGAACAGGCTGGTGAGGAAAAGCAGCAACATCCCCTTAGGGTTTGAACGGGCGCCAAGCATCAGGCCGCTCATGGTAACTAGATTATTGCCTCGTGCGAGCATATATACTTAATTACCACGAAGAGATGCTTTAGTTCGACGGACGGCTCAACTACCGCTAGACCCCTCAGTGGACAAGCATCCGCTACCTGGCCCCGGATTTGAAGTCAAATGATGCGGCGATCCTTTCCCTGAGAAGCTTGCTTACTAGCTTTCCGTCGGCTCTTCCTCTGACCTTTGCCATCACTTCACCCATGAGCGGGGAGAAGGCTTGCACGTCTCCCCGAGTCACAATCAATCCCTTGTTCTCCCTGACTACTGACTCGACAATCTCGTACAGCTCTGATTCGTCCAGAGCGCCTAGCCTGAGCGTCTTGATGGCCTCCTCCACCGTCTTGGAGTCCCCCTTGCCGACTGACCGTAGGACATCCGGGGCCGCCTCCTTAGCAATCTCTCCCGAGTCTATCGCGTGAAGGAGCTCGGCAATCGTCTCCTGGCTGAGAGCACTTTCCGGGACGCCCTCCCTCATCAGCCTTACGGGCAAGTCGACGAGCATAGATGCGACGAGAGAAGGATCAAGATTCCCAAGTTGTCGGACGAGGGGCTCGAAAGCACCAAAGTAGTCCGAGTCGAGCAGTTTTGCAGCCATGTCCCTGCTGAGGAAGTAGGACTTCGCGCACCTGGCCACGGCGTCGTCCCAGCCTTCTGGGACCGCCTCCTTGACATGCTCAAGCCGTTCCTCGCGAATCACGATGTCCTTGACGTCAGTCTCAGGATACATCCTCTGAGCTCCGGGCCTCGGCCTCATGTACCTCGACTCCCCGTCCTCTGTTGGGGATCTCGTCTCTGCAGGAACTCCCTTCGCCGCTTGCTCCAACCTAGTCACGACCTGGGGTACCGCCTTCTCTACCTTTGCCACGGGGCCAGCAAGCAAGACGAGGGCGGCATCGTCCCCGACCGCCAAGCCCCGACGTAACGCTGCCTCCTCGGCAGGAGATATTCCTTGGTTGGCGAACTCGTCCGAGTGGATTATCCCCCCAAGCCCGTTAGCCCTCGCGACTTCGGCGACCTCCTTCCCTAGCCTGATTCCAGGAGCCGGCTCCCAGCCCATGAGCCCACGTAGACCTTCGGCGCTCACGCAAATCACAATCCCCCCTGCTTTCAGGGCACCCTGGATCACCCTGGAATTTGTCGTCTGAAGCGAAGGCCCGGCGTTGAACCTGGCGCATCGGATTTTCTGGACACCCATCGCCCTTAACTTCGAGGCAAGTTCGAGCAACCCCGACTGCCTCGCAACCTCGTATGCCACGACTTTGGGGACTAGGTTGAGCTTCTGCACTCCCTTCACCTCTACGACACTACCACCTCCTACCGACACGTTGAGGTCTTGCCTGATCGTGCCTAGCCCTCTGGCCACCTTCCCTGTCGACCTCAAGGCCCGACCAAGAGCAAGGGCCACTCTCCCCACGTCCTCGGGAGTTCCCTTGATGGGCTCTAGGGCCACTTCAACGAGTGGTACGCCAAGCCTGTCGAGCGCGAAACGACGAGCAGAGTCATCCTCGCCCACGATTCTTGCAGCGTCCTCCTCGATGGTGACCGACTGGACGCCTACCTTGAGCGAGCCATTATCTCCTCTTCTTTCTCCTTTCTTTCCTCCCTCCCTCAATTCGATTGCCATCGTCTTCGTCAGCACTTCGACCTCGAGGAATCCACCAAGGGCTACTACTGCTGTCCTCTGGAAGCCTGTCGTGTTCGAACCGTCAATAACGATCTTTCGCATGACATGCACCTCGTCTACGACACTAGAATGGAGGATGGCCGAAATCAAAAGAACGATGTCAAGGGCCTCTTCATTCATTCCGTGAGGAGGCTCCTCGTCAGCCTCGACCAGGCACGACGACTCAGGATTCCACAGATACACGTTGGACTTGCCTCTCGTGAATTCGAAGACAGCTGCCGGATCGAGCTTCCCAGTCTCGCTCTGGGCAGGCCTCAGACGCCTCTCGAACGAGAGAGGAAGCTCTTCCGACTTCACTATCGGGCATTGGCAAAAGAGCTTGTGCTCAGATGCGAGCTGTTGGTGTATCTCCAGCCCTACAAGCACTTCCGACATATCTGCCCTGTCGCTCACGGCTTTGGTCACCCCGGAAACCTGCGAGGGGTCGTTTCTCCCGCCAGATTCTCCAGCATCTTCTCCTTCGCTGCTTCGACGGTGTCAGAGTTGCCTAACGCCCACATCGCCTTGACGCACGCGGTCTCCGCCAACATGTCCTCCAAAGGAATCACACCCGCTGTTGCAAGGTCTCGACCGGTGTCGTAAACGTTGAGATTGACTCGTCCGTTGATGCACTGGGACGTCATGCACGCGAGCCCTCCCCCCTTGACGAATGCCTTCACAGCGTTCAGATCCTTCGAACCGACATGACCAAGGCCGGTCCCTTCGAAAATCAACCCGCGCATTCCCATTTTCGAAAGAGAAGCAATGAGAGTCGCAGGCATCGAAGGATAGAATTTTACGAGCGCAACCCTGTTGTCGAAGCGTGGGAAGGGTCTGAAACGGGAGTGTCCGCCTCTCCTTCCCCCTTGGGCTCCCCCGCTTGGTTCCACTCCTCCCCGCCCTGGCAGGTCAGATGCGATGTCCTCCAATCCTGTCGGGCGCCATACTGCGGCGAGGGGCACCCCGACCGAGACGAACGCGTCCCTCCTGCTCGTGTGGTTTTTCCTCACTCTCGCCCCCCTGTGCACAGCAACACCTTCGTTGTCGCCCTCTCCCAAATGCATAGCGACGTAGACCCCTGAAAAGGGGGCCAACGCTGCAACCGAAACCCCTCCAATCAGGTTTTGCGTGCCGTCAGACGACGGTCTGTCTGACGAGCGCTGTGCGCCGACCAGGACAACGGGTATTGGAACTCCCTGGAGAGCAAAGCTCAATGCCGCAGAAGTATAGCCTAGAGTATCTGTGCCGTGCGTGATCACTACTCCTTGATAGCCCTCTTCGACAGCCTTTCCGATCCTCGCCGCAAGCTTTGACCAATGCACAGGATCGATGTTCTCGCTGAAAATGTTCAGGAGTATCTCTGGCTCTATGTCCGCAATTTCGGAGAGCTCTGGGATGAGCGAATGAAGCTCTCCAGCTGTAATCGCAGGGCGCACGGCCCCTGTTCTATAGTCGACCCTACTTGCTATCGTACCCCCGGTGCCGATCACGAGCACCCTCGGCAGCTTCCCGCTGCTACTCGGAGGCGTGGAGGACGAAAAGGCAGGCCTTTCGCCACTTTTCTTGACAGTCGCACTTCTGAGTTTGGAGACCGCGATTCCGACGTTGTATCCCGACTTCAGCTTCAAGACAACGTGGCGGTCGTCCGCGTGTTCGTAACGTGGAACGAGCGTCCCGATGACAGTCCCCCACTCGGTCTTCGCTTCGAGAATGTCCCCCACGCTTGCCTTTGACTTGGCCAAGAATGCGAGTGCTTTCCCTCTGTAGCCGACGAATTCCTTGTCAGAATCGCCGCCGACATCCATGTAACGCACTGGAGCCACATTCGGGACTTAAGGCTTGTCAGTGAACGTTTTTCGCCACACCAACTTAGACAGAGAATAAGGACCTCTTACGACAGACAGCTTACGTACGATTGCTTCAGCCCAAGAAAGGCTTATTCACGGCTGACAGCAGCGGTTCTCTCTCCTACAAGAGTGCATTAAGTATGTCGTCGAGCAGTGAAGACCACGAGGACTCATACCTCACCGCAGCGGGCAGCGCTGGTGCCAGAGCAGGGCGCCTTGGAACCGATATGGTCGACGCTTCGGTTGTAGTCAACGGCCTTCGGAGGGAGTTCAAAACAAAGGGAGCTCCCGCTGTCGCTCTCGATGGCGTAGACCTCCGTGTCGAACACGGCGAGATCTTCGGTGTCCTAGGACCTAATGGTGCTGGCAAGACGACCATGATCCGCATACTTTCGACCCTTCTTCTCCCCACTGGAGGTTCAGCCTCCGTGATGGGGTTCGATGTCGAGCACGAACCCGAAAAAGTCAGGCACGTTATCAATATGGCTAGTGGCGCCGAGAAAGCAGGGTACGACTTCATCAGCGCCAGGCGTAATCTCTGGTTCTTCTCACAGCTCTACGGAATCGAACCCCACGTCGCGGAAAGTAGAATCAACAACCTGTCCGAAAGACTTGGTCTGACGAAGTACCTCGAAAGGAAGTTCTACGCGCTCTCTACGGGATACAGGCAGAGAGCGACCATCGCCCGTGCCTTCATCAACGAGCCTCGGGTGGTGTTCCTGGACGAGCCCACCATCGGCCTCGATGTGATGACTGCAAGGAGCATCCGAGACTTCCTCGAGGACGAGGCCAAGAAGCACGACAGGACGATAATGCTCGCAACTCACAACATGGCCG
Source organism: uncultured Nitrosopumilales archaeon (assembly GCA_964533695.1). GTDB lineage: Archaea > Thermoproteota > Nitrososphaeria > Nitrososphaerales > Gagatemarchaeaceae > UBA183. Next base: position 8,191 of record CAZHNH010000074.1, read on the forward strand.
AAGTGGACGCCATCTGCGACAGGGTAGCGATAATCGACAAGGGGAAGATAATCGCGAGAGGCTCTCCGGACGAGCTGAAGAGGTCCATGGGGGTCCCGGCCTTGGTCATGGAGGTCTCCCCTCCAGAAAAGAACTTCGAGATGCTGACTATGATCCAAGGAGTGAAGGGGTTCACATCCTCTGCAGACGAGGAGAGGGGACTATCCACCATACAAGTCGTGGTGGCAGACGACGCCGCAGCCAGGCGGTCGGAGCAGGCAATGGCAGACTCAGGCCACAAGGTGATCGCATCCTGGCGCAAGGAGACGACCCTCGAGGAGGTCTTCGTCGGCTTGGTCGGGCGCGGCTTCAAGGAGAGGGAGGAACAGGATAATGGGGACAGCTGAGCCCGCGAGGCTTTGGCTCAGGACCATGAAGGCCAGGGCCATGGTCAGGCTCTGGAGCATCTTTGGGGAGAAACTCTGGATAGTTGTAAGCATGGGCTTCCCGGTATTGTCTTCTCTCGCCCTGTCTCTACTCTACTATAGCATAGGGGCGGTCGATTACATCGGATTCGCAATACTCGGAGGCGTCATGGTATCTTTTTGGGGGAACGTCCTCTGGTCTATGGCCAGCCAGTTCAACTGGGACAAGCAAGAGGGCCTCTTCGAGATCTATCTCACTTCGCCGGCATCGCTGTCAGCGATACTGATCGGCATGTCGGTTGGGGGGATAATCGGAACAGTGCCTTCTGCCGGCGTCGTTGTCGCGATAGGATGGCTCTTATTCCATCCAATAGTGTCAGCGTCGTGGGGGACGGTCGCGGTGACGTTCGCCCTCACCCTAGCATCTCTCTATGCCATGGGGATGACCCTTTCATCCCTCTACCTTACGTATGGCAGAGAGGCTGAGTCGATCAACAACGTCCTTCAAGACCCGGTCTCGATGCTCTCAGGCCTCTACTTCCCCTCCATCGGCGCAGGGTCTCCCTTCCCAATTGCGATACAAGCTGTGGCATCACTGATACCTCTGACGATCGGAATGGAGGCGCTCCGAAGCTCTCTGTTCGAAGGGATGGGCTTCCAATCAGTGTGGCCAAATCTCGCTGCCCTTGGAGTGATGGCAGTAGTTTTTCTCGGCCTCTCTAAACTCGCGCTTGACGCGCTCGAAAGGTTAGGGAGAAGAGACGGGACAATAGCGGTGAGGATCAGGTGAGCGGTTCCAATGAAGACTGCTGACATTTCCTCAACTGCAAGGTCACTCTTCGCATCTGCATGGATGGGCGTGCAGCACGACCTGGCTTGGACGTCAATGCCCCTGGCGTTGGCCCTACGCGTCGTTTCCCCCTTCGCCGCCTCGATGACTGTCTCCATAATCTACTGGTTCGGCTCGAGCTACAGCGGCGGGGCGGTGTCATTCAACCCCACCGAGCTTGCATATGTTCTAGTTGGTTCGACCCTATACGCTCAGGTGGCGGCCTATGCGTGGGTCCCTACGGTGGCGATAGCAGAGGGGAAGAACCTCGCTGTATTCCCTCACATCTATCTCACGGCACGCTCGACCGCACTCTACGTGGCGGGGAGGGCACTATCCGCCTTTTTGATCTCAACAACAGCATCCGCCGCTGCTCTAGCAGTTGCCTACTACGTCCTCGGTTCCTTCTTGAGTACCACTGTCCCTCTGAACATCACCCCACTTACCGTCCTGATGGTCGCCGGGGCTCTGGTTGCTGACATCCCCGCGGCTTTTGGCCTGGGGTACTACCTTGGAGCATATTCCCTTTACGCGAGCAAGTTCGAGTGGTCGCTCCCGGGATACATTGCAGGGCTCCTTATGGTCTTCTCCGGAGCCCTTTTCCCACCGAGCGTACTTCCGTACCCGATCTCGGTCGGAGCGACGTATCTCCCCTTCACGCAGTTCATTACCGCGGCCAGGGTGGCAATCGTGCCTGGAGTTTCAGGGAATTACGCCTATTCGTTAGTGCTTTGCCTCGTAGGTGGGGTGGTTTTCCTAGGTACGGGACTATTGATCTACTTCGCCTCTGAACGGAAGGCGCGTAGAGACGGTGTAATTGACCGAAGAATGGCTTGAGGGGGCTCTTCAATTCGTCAGTGTCACACTCTGTACCATCCCCGCCCAGTTCGTCTCGCTTTGCCTAGCTAGGTGGAATGCGCAGTCGTCGGCATTCCATTACTTCAGGGCCTTCGCCACGTACGGCCCCATCCGCTCGTAACCGTGTCTCCTGTAGTATCCTCTAGTCCCGACCGCGCTCGTGACTAGTACCCACCCGGCATCGAACTCCTCCTTTGAGAGACGCTCTGCCTTCTCGAGAAGGGCGCCTCCAAGCCCTTTGTGCTGCCAGGCGTCATCCCTCCTTCCTCCAACCTCGACCTGGCGACCGTAGACCCTGAGTTCGCGAACGACGGTCGCTGTGCCCTCAGGCTTCATCTCAGGACGGTGCGCTTTCGGGGATGGAACCCTGAGCCGCAGAAAGCCCGCAATCCTTCCACTCCTCGCATATTCGAATGAGCTGAAAACTTCAAGGCCTCCAGATGCAGAGTATCTCTCTTCTCTGTACTCGAGCGAATCTCCCAACTCCATTGCCAACGGTTCGCTCAATGCCACCTCCCTGCACCTGATGCAGTTGCACCCCCATCCCTTCTCTTCCGCACGCGTGAGGACCAACTGCCTCAGGTTCCCGTTTCTCACTCCACCAGAGATCTCCCCCGCTGGGATTTCTCGTTGTATCCTCATTATCCTGTGCCACTTGGGGATAAACCGTTTCATGTCGGAGAGGAGTTCGACTACGGTCTCCAAGTTGTAAGGGTGATAGAGCCCCGATTCGAACTGCCTGTGGAGTGCAGTCCCGGGCACCACGAGAGTAGGATACAACTTCATCATGTCTGGCCTGAAGTTTTCGCTCGCAAAGAGTACCTTCAGATCTTCTAGGTCCTCTTCAATAGTAGCCCCAGGAAGTCCGGGCATCATGTGCGCCGTGACCTTTAGGCCGGCATCCCTGGCTACCCTGAAAGCTTCCACCGTGTCTGCGACAGTGTGCCCTCGGTTGCTTCTTGAGAGAGTGGAGTCGTGCAAGCTCTGCACTCCAATCTCAAGTCTCGTTATGCCAAAATCGAGCATCAAATCGATGTCCTTGGGCCTGCACCAATCTGGCTTGGATTCCAAAGTGAGACCGACGCACCTGCTCCGCGCGGATTCGTTTCTAGCCTGGGCTTCCCCCAGAGTAGGCGACGCTTGCCCGTTGAGGCCGTCGTACACCCCCTTGACGAAGCCTTTCTGGTAGTCGAGTGGAAGTGCGATGAAGGTTCCACCTTCGATAATCGTCTCCACCTTGTCAGTTTCGTGTCCGTTCGCTTCATACTTCGCAAGACTCTTCCTAACCTGCAGATACGGATCGAACCCCGCAACAATCGCAGATTTCATCCCGGGGCTCCCTGTCAGGTAGCTTTGCGGAGTCCCTGCTCGCGGGCCTCCTGGGCAGAACACACAAGTGCCGTGCGGGCAGGAGAAGGGCGCGGAAAACGCAGTGACTACTATGATGCCGGAGGCGCTCCGCCTCGGGTGTACCTGAAGCATTCTCCCGAACGCCTCCT
>CAZHNH010000075.1:0-7717 GCA_964533695.1 uncultured Nitrosopumilales archaeon
GCTGCCGCACCAACGGCCGCACCTACGACCACGCCACCAACTGTGCCTGCTATGAATTGCCTCCTCGTCATCTTTTTTTCTTCTTTTGGTTTCTCTGAGCTTGCGCTGTCTGAAGATGTTGCCATTTTCGTTCCTTATGGCTCGGCTATATGTTAAAAACGGATGCACTGAGATGCATGCGAATGCATGCACGCCTCACGCGCAGGAGATCGCACTTGAGTTCTGGTTATCAGTTAACTCTGTGCCTTGGAAAAGGCCACGAATCGACGGACCTCGTTGATTCTATTGGCTTTGATATGTGAGTCATTTGTTCACAGGGGCCAACGCATAATCAACGAAACCACTCACGTGAATAAGAGATGACCGAATCCATGAGCGTAAAGGCGTAAATATTCCAGCGTCGGCTTCGAATTCCATGGCATTCGGTGACCCGCTGCAGTGGATCATAATAGGAGTCATTGTGATAGTGATCTTCCTCTGGGGGCCGCAGAAGATCCCCGACCTCGCCAAGGCACTAGGAAGAGCGAGGAGAGAGTTTGACCAAGCGTCCAAGGAATTCAACGCTAGTGTGACCGCAGCTCCCGCCTCCGCGACAGCCACGGTGACGGCGGACATGAGTGCGGACCAAGCGCTTATCGAAGCGGCGAGGGGGCTTGGGATATCGACGGAAGGCAAGACGCGCGCCCAGATCTCTCAAGAAATCGTTGGAAAGGCAAAACCTCAAGCGTAATTAGGGCTGCTGGGACGGGTTCCCGTTCGTCTTGAGCTCAGAGGGCTTTAGGTTCTCCGAGCATCTTTCAGAGCTGCGAAGTCGGCTCAAAGTTGTCTTCCTCTTCTTTGTCATTATCCTAATCATAATGGTATTTGTCCCTGCGAATCCGATTCAACAAGCCCAAAACCTCGGCCAGTATCTGAACCTGCAGTTCCTCAACAATACAGTAATCGCCGCGTTCCTGCATGGAATTATCGCCTACGTTCTCCCTCACAATTGGTCGCTGATTGCGGCGAGCGGAATCGGAGAGGCCATGGAAGTCTATTTTGTGGCTTCGATTCTGATGACGATCATCCTTTGCATGCCAGTCATTGCCTACGAGACATACAAGTTCGTTGACCCGGCTCTCAAAGAAGAGGAAAGGAAGCTGATCTACCCGTTCGTCATCTCAGTCTCCACGCTTTTCGCCGTAGGAGTGACTTTCGGATACTTCGTCATCGCGAAGTTTCTGATCATTGCCCTTGCCCCGTTCTTCTCCGCCACCGGGACGAGCTTCGCCGTAGATGCCGCTTCGTTCTACTACGTAATATTCCTGATCGTAGGTGCAACAGGCGTCTCCTTCACCGCACCCGTATTCGTTTACACGTTGATCAGGCTTCGTGTCATCGACCCCAATTTCTTCTCGAAGAACAGGGTGATAGTCTGGTTTCTCGTCTGGGTAGTCACGGGACTTTTCCTTACCCCTGATGGCGGGCCACTCCTGGACCTCGTGATTTTCGTCCCTATTGTCGCGCTGATAGAAGGTGCAGTCTTTCTCGCAAGACGCAACCTGCGCAATATCCCATCAGAGAAGCGGCCGTCTGCTGGCGCGATCTCCACTGTTCGAACATGCAAGTATTGTGGGGAGGAGCTAGCACAGAGAAATCTCTTTTGCGCTTCATGCGGCAGGTCAGTCGCCTAGGGGCCGAGATATTTCTCCACTAAACACATTCTTCCTATTCGAACAGGGGCCAACAAACCATCGGACAAGGTCTGGCATGCGTGTTGTGCTAATGGCCTCTTGCATGGTAACCGTATCTCCCATACTTATTACAAGGAGCTATGTGACCGCTTCACATGAAGTCGTTTAGGAAAGAGGATGTCATCGGGAAGACCGCAATAGATACTTCGGGGAGGGTTATGGGGAAGGTGAATGACGTAATGTTTGACTTGACCGGGACAATCACTTTTGTGGTGGGGGGCTCAGACGGCAAAGACGTGCAGGTCCCAATCGGAAGAATCACTGGGATATCGGATCATGTGATCGTAAAGAGCGAACTGGTCGGGGGAACGGAGACTTCGGTCTCGGGAGCGTCATGCAAGTTCTGCGGGGCTTCCCTCAAAGCCGGCGAAAAGTGGTGCCCACGCTGCGGAAAATCCCAGGTCTAATCCCACACTGACGGTAGGCGGACCGAGACCTTTTATCGTGTCCTCCCAGCGATCATGCACTAGTTGAAGTTCCTCGAATTCGAGGACGAGGTGAAGGGGATGATCAGTCAGGCTTGCACTTCGCTCGGCTATGGGAACGAGGGAGTGGAAGTCGCACTACCTCCCAACCCTTCCTATGGTGATCTTTCGAGTGCCATCCCGCTAAGGCTGGCCAAGGGGTCGGGAGAGAAACCAGCGGATGTCGCTGTTAGGCTCGCTGCGAAGGCGTCCGAACGCCTGAATCACACAAAGTATGTAGGTTCCGTAACACCTCATCGGGGCGGCTACCTGAACTTCTCAATCGCTTACCCTCGTTTCTTTCTGGACTCGGTTATGGCTGTAACTGCGAAAGGCGACTTCGGTGAAAGGCTCAGTTCGGGGAAGACCTATGCGATAGAGCACACAAACGTCAACCCGAACAAGGCATTGCACATAGGCCACGCTAGAAATCTCGTACTCGGGGACTCCCTCGCGCGTGTGATGGCCTATCTTGGCAACAGAGTGCAGGCTCTGAACTACATCGACGATTCCGGGGCCCAAGTCGCAGATGTCATAGTCGGGTTCCGCTTCCTTGGAATCACAGACATACCTCCTGAGGGCACAAAATTCGACGTCTACTGTGGCGACAAGGTCTACACCAAGGTGAACCGCGAGTATTCGGCAGACCCCAAGCTCAGGGAAAAACAGTCACTGGTCCTCAGGGAGATCGAGAAGGGTTCAGGTGAGATAGCAGACTATGCAAAAGGGATTGTGAGACGAATCCTCGCAGAGCAGCTCGATACGTGTTGGAGGCTCGGTGCGCGATACGACCTCCTCAACTGGGAGTCACAGCTTGTCCATTCCGGTCTCTGGGAGAGCATCTTCGAGCGAATGAAAAAAACCGGGATGGTGAAGCTAGAGTCAGAGGGCGAGAACAAGGGATGCTGGGTGATCCCCGACCCCGAGACTGGAGAGCAGAAGGTGGTCGTCAGGTCTGATGGGACTGCGGTCTACGTGGCGAAGGACATTCCGTATGCAGCGTGGAAGATTGGTCTGACAGCCGATCCCTTCAACTACGAGATCTACACCAGCGAACAACCGGGGAAAGGGGGGCGGCTCTACTCCACCACACTTGAGGGAGAAAAGTCTGGGGTGAGTTTTGGGGGTGCAGACGTAGCGGTTTCTGTGATCGACACCAAGCAGAGCTACCTACAAAGAATCGTATCGAGGGTCTTGGAAAGGCTAGAAGTTGGCTCCTCTTCGAGGTACGTGCACAGAGGATATGAAGTAGTCGCGCTCTCCAAGAAGACCGCCACGCAACTGGGATTTGAGATCGACTCGGATTACGCGCACATGTCCGGGCGCAAGGGACTCTATGTCAACGTGGACACGATGCTCTCCGCCTTGAGGCAGAAAGCGGTGGAGGAGACTAGGAGGCGCAACCCTGATGAAACCGCAGAATGGGTTAGCGACGTGGCCGAGGCGATTTCTGTCGCCGCTCTTAGATACGAGCTCCTGAAACAGGATCCGGACAAGATCATCGTCTTCGACATCGAGGATTCCCTTAATTTCCAAGGCGATACCGGCCCGTATCTTCTCTACACATATGCGAGAGCAAGGAGGATACTCGAGAAGACGACGGGCCGACCATCCATTAACGCCAACAGCGTATCCAAGTTGACCAGGCAGCAGGAGAAGAATCTCGTCAAGAAACTCTCTATGATGGACTTGTCTGCGGTGAGTGCTGGCGAATACCTCTCCCCTAAAGAGATGGCCAAGTTCTCTCACGATCTGGCCGTCGCGTTTAACGATTTCTACGAAAGCGTACAAGTCAACAGAGAGGAAGATCAGGCCCTGAGAGACGCCAGGCTTGCTCTCGTTGATGCCGCTAGTCGCGTTCTCGCGAAGTCGATGGAGTTGATCGGTGTCCCCCGAAGAGAAAGAATCTGATTCCCTTAAGTCTGACTTGGGCCGAGGCATGAAGGAGCAGCGTTAAATCTCCCTTGACGGTTTGACACGCCTAATTGCAAGTTCCTCGGAAGTATCTCCTCGCGGCCCTTGATATGGACGGGACTGTTCTCGAGCATGAAAGCAGTTGGGTTGCGCTCCACAAGGCCTTCGGGACCACCAAAGCAGGGGAGGCATCGCTAAAGCTGTATTCAGAAGGCAAGATCGATTATCTGGAATTCATGCGCAGAGACATAGCGTCGTGGCCTGGCGGAGTGACAAAGAACGAAGTGGAGGCGATTCTCTCAAAATACGTCATCCGTCCGGAAGCCAAGCCAACCATCGACGAGCTCAAGAGAAGAGGAATTCGAACTGCCCTCGTCAGTTCAGGGATTGACATCCTAGCGGAAGACGTCGCAGAGGATCTGGGAATTGACTACTGGCTGGCAAATGGATTGCAGTTCGACAAGTCTGGGAAAGTCCTTCCCGACGGAATAGGCAGGGTCGACCCGACTAGAAAGGACCTAGCTTATCTCAGTTTTCTTGCAAGGTTGAGGATACCGAGCGAACGAACCATTGCAGTCGGAGATACGATTTATGATCTCCGCTTCCTTCAATCCGCAGGCCTCGGGTTTATGCTCGCCCACACCACCAGAGTTAACGACTCAAGGATAATTCACATCAAGAAGCTCCATGACATCTTTGAGCACATCTAGCCACGCTTTTTACCTGCTCGACCGCCGGGGGGCACGAGCATTTTGAAAACAGACCTTCTCCTGATACCCGGGCCGACGAACCTCTCAAGTCGTGTCAGGCGATTGATGGCCTCTCCCCAACCACCACACAGCGGGCACGCCTTCCAGGCCGCTTTCAAGGACTTGATCTCGCTTTCCAGATACGTTTTCAGAAACGAAAAGTCCCACCAGTTTGTGTTTACAGGTACAGGGACGATTGGGATGGAATCATCGGTCGTGAGTCTCGTCTCAAGAGGGGACAAAACGCTCACGCTAAGCACAGGCTACTTCGGACACAGGATGCATCACATCAATCAGATCCATGGCGCGAAGGCGGACATCGTAGATTACACGAACGGGTCCCACGCCGACCCGGACGACTTGAGAAAGAGGCTCAGGACCACTAGGTACAAGGCAGTTTTCATGACTCACGTCGACACTTCGACATCCGTCTGCAACCCTGTGCGGGAGCTCCTCGAAGAGTGCTCCAATGCAGGCGTCTTTTCAATCGTCGACGGCGTTTGCAGCATCGGAGGCGTCCCGTTTGACTTTGACAGGTTCGCGCCCGACATCGCCTTCACGGCTTCTCAAAAGGCCATCGCTGCGCCTCCCGGCGCAGTACTAATCGCCACCTCCCAGAAAGTCCTCGACTACATGACCAGCCGCAAATCCCCTATCGAATCGTATTACATGAGCCTCTTGAATTGGAAGCCCGTGATGGACAATGCGCGCACCTATCTCGCAACGCCAGCCACTCAGGTGTTATTGGCGCTCAGAGAAGCCCTTCTCGCGGTAAAGGAAGAGACGCTGGAGAAGCGGTGGACCAGGCACAGGCAACTCGGCGAGTTGACACGCAGCAAGGTCGCGTCTTGGGGTTCCAAGTTCGTTGCCAATGATGATTGCAGGGCGGACACTCTGACCTCCTTTTGGGTTGACCAGGGAAGTGCAGAGGGGATACAGAAGAAGCTAGAGGAGGATCACGGAATCATCATTGCGAGAGGCTTGGCCGAGGCAAGGGATAGCATGCTTCGAATCGGACACTTTGGCATCCTCTCGCCGAGAAGGTTGTCTGGGGCGTTGCAGTCGATTGGCGAGGTTGTGGGGAGACGGGGCCTTGGGAGAAAGTAGAATCTCATCGCTATTCCTGATTCGATCCTAGAACCTTTTTATGAAGTCAAAGCACCGCAGACAAACCGCAGCCCGGTCGTCTAGTGGTCAAGGATGGGGGCCTCTGGAGCCTTCGACCTAGGTTCGAATCCTAGCCGGGCTATTTCGATCAGGCAACCGTTCCATTCCCAAGGGTCTGATTTGATAGCAGGTGATAGCACGTGATAGCTTCGATTGAACCCCTAAGTTTTCTACGGCGGTCATGGACGCGATGGTCCAGCTGGCTTTTGCTCTCGGCGTCTTCTTTTGGTCTCATATGGACGTTTCTCAACCTTGTTCCTCCAAGCCATTGAAAGTGCGGCCTTTACCGAAGGTCCATCTGCTGCCTCAAGGTGGACCGTCGTGGAACCTCTTCGTCCCCATCCACCTTTGACAGGTTCGAAGAGCCCCGGCTTGGTCTTAGCCAATTCTGCTTGTTGGTCCGGATATAGGATTATTACTCCATTATCCTTCCAAATCGTCGCAAAAATCCTGCCTCCTACTCGAAAGTCCGGATGGTCCATGTGGCTGTCTTCTACTGCGCCTGGAAAGCTAAGTGCAAGCTTGCGATACTCATCAGGCGTCACGACCTTATGTGAGCGTCCTTCCAGTTAAGGCTTAGCCTGAATGACTTCGAGACCTGCATCACGTAAAGCTCAACCAGCAGCTAAACCTTCAGGTTTAGCTTCTTAACGAACTTCGCCAGCTCTTTCTTATCTGACCAAGGGACCTCCAGGTAGTCAACTATCTCCCTGTCAGTCATGCCAATCCGCCTTGCCTCCTTGACGGTAAATTCGTAGGCTTCAATCTCTACTGGGCTGTCAAAGTATTCGAATTCGTCAAGGAAAAGCTTCTTGCCGTCTAAGTGCTGCTTGATGTGGAAAAGCTCATGAATGATGTCGAGGTAAAGCGTCCTGAAAGAGCTGTGCTTCATGTGGTAGGCGCTTATCACGATATGACCGTCCACGTCGTTTACTCCCATGTACCCCCAGCGGGAAGAATAGAATTCTACCTTCGTTGCCTTTAGAATCTCTTCGGTCTTGTCTCCGAAGAGCTCACGGAGGGCGTCGACCTTCTCGAAGTGTCTGAAGAACGTGGTCAAAGGGTAGAGTCTTATCGGAACGCTCCTCTTGATTTCCACCTTGAATCTCGAATCCTCGGGCACGCCAGACCCCACCCGTAAACTATCGGTAATTAACCGTCATCTCTGGTAGAGTTACAAATAATATGGAAGTAACAGTGGCAGATTGTTCGCCACCCGTCACGAGCCGCGCGTGGCTTGGCTAGCACCTTGGAAGACCGTCCTCCCCTAACTTCTCTTACACCATCATGCGGGAGCAAGATTCAAAGAGGATGCCTCTTTCAAACACTTTGTGGAGACATATTCCGTGCGCTATAGGTTTAGCCAGCACTTCGACTTCTCTCCCGAAAAAGCGTTCCAGTGGTGCACAGACTACGCGCCTGGCGACATTGAACTAATGGGCAACAATGGACGCAGGAAGGTCAACCGCCTCAATGACGACACTCTTGTTCTGAATGACAAGTACAAGACAAAGGAGGGGACGGTGGTCAAAAAGCGACTAGTACGCATATTTCCTGAACTGTTGACCTGGACCAACACTAGGGTCAGCAAAGAAGGAAAATATTCGCAATTTCTCTACCAGATCCTCGTAGAGAAGGGCGGGGGTTCCCGCCTGGACTTCTCAGGTTCTCAAATCTTCTCCGGAAAGAA
>CAZHNH010000076.1:0-4126 GCA_964533695.1 uncultured Nitrosopumilales archaeon
TGTGCTTCAGAAGTGCCTCGTTCACTTCCCACCTCATTCCTCCATCCTTAGACCTGAACAGGCACGCGGGAGCCACTCCCGCATAGACCACGCCTGGCTCGTCTTCCGATCCCGGCTTGATTTGCCAGATCCTCTCTACGGAAATGCCGGCTGCTTTTGGAAACTTTGGGGGCGTGTGTGAATGCTTCCAGTCTAGTCCTAAGTTGGTGCTCATTGCGATTGTAGGGCCCCAATGACCGCTGTTGACCGAAGCAAGCACGGCACCGCTTCGCCTGTCGTACGCCATGTGGTAAATCTCGTTCCCCTTCAGGTGTGGACCAGTGACCTTCCACTTCTTCCGCGCGTGGTCAGAAGTATAGATGAAACCCCCCTTCTTCGTTCCGACAAGCAGACAGACCCCTCCGTTCTTCTTGTCCGAACTCACTCTACCCTCCTGCGACCGAGGGTAATATTACTATTACGTCCCCGTCTCTGAGCTCTGTTTCCTCACGGTCAAGATCCCTCGAGTTCTCGCTGTTCACAAACACGTTCACGTGGTCCCTCAGCCTGCCCTTGTCATCGAGGATGCGTTGGTCGATACCAGGAAAAGCCATGTTAAGTTCCCTGAAGACTCCTCTGAGGTTGCCAGGAGAGTCTAGGTCTAATTCTGACGCCCCACCTGTCCAGTCTTTGAGCTGAGCCGTTAGCTTGACCTTAATCACGTCGCTTGGTTGGCTAGGTTGTACTTGAACCTGCCTGCCGGATCAAGATGGCATTAGATTCCTAGGAGCCCGGCAGGAAATCAGCAACCGAACATTTCATAAGAGGTTAGCTGAATCTGATTCCGTCTTGACCAAAGGCGTAGAGAATCTTTCCACGGCCGAGCTGGAGCGCTATAGCAGGCAGCTCGTCCTCCCGGAGCTAGGTCCCGAAGGTCAAAGAAAGCTCAAGGAATCAAGCGTCGTTGTAGTCGGAGCCGGAGGACTCGGTCTGCCTGCCTCAGTCTACCTAGTCGCCGCGGGGGTGGGTACGCTCAGGCTCATCGACATGGACGTCGTCGAGATGAGCAACCTCCACAGGCAGACACTCTACACGGAGGCCGATGTCGGAAGGCCTAAGGTCGAAGTGGCGGCAGAGCGACTTGGCGGAGTGAACCCACACGTCTCCATTGATCACCAGAGGAGAAAGCTCGATTCGACCAACGCGTTGGACCTCCTCGGCGGGTTCGACGTGGTTCTCGACTGCACCGACAACTTCCCTACGCGGTACCTGATCAACGACGCCTGTCTGATGCTGCACAGGCCAGACATCTATGCGAGCGTGTTCAGGTTCGACGGTCAGGCGTCAGTTTTCGATGGCGATAAGGGACCTTGTTACAGGTGTCTTTTCCCCGCTCCACCTCCCCCGGAATCGGTCCAGGACTGCTCCGAGGCCGGCGTTCTCGGAGTCCTCCCCGGAATAATGGGCTCAGTCCAGGCAGCGCAGGCGCTTGGCATAATCCGAGGTGCAAGAAGGCACCTCGTTGGAAGGCTCCTTCTCCTGGATGCAAACGAGATGACCTTCACAGAGCTGAACGTGAAAAAGAATCCCCTTTGCCCCGCGTGCGGGGACGGCAGGCGCTCGCTTCGCCTCATCGACTATGAGGAGTTCTGTGGGGTTAGGAAGAGAGCCGAACAAGGCATCGGAATTACTCCAGTCGAGTTGAAGCGATGGCTAGACGGTGGAAGAACAATCGTACTTCTGGATGTCAGGGAGCCCTTCGAACACGCATTCTGCAGACTGGAGGGTTCGAAGCTGATTCCCCTTGGAGAGCTTCCTGCGCGGATGGGAGAGCTTGACCCAAATGCCGAGACGGTAGTCTACTGCCACATGGGGAACAGAAGCGCAACAGCCGTCAGGTTCCTCTCTTCAAAGGGGTTCAAGAGAGTGTGGAACCTCAACGGGGGCACGACGGCCTGGGCCGACCAGGTCGACCGAAGCATGCCAAAGTATTGAGTACTGAGCTTGGTTCAACTGCGTGCTACGAAGAGCACGTGCGGGATTTCGCTCCCGAAAACCTTCAGTGCAGTCCTGACTGCGTCTGGAGACCCGGGCATGCACACGATTAGTTTCCCTTTGGCCACTCCAGCAGTGGCCCTAGTGAGGGCTGAGGCAGCACCGACTCTAGGGTAGCTCGTTCTCCTTAGGAGCTCCCCAAATCCATCAAGCTCCTTCTCAAAGAACTTGCTTGCTGTCTCTATGGTGATGTCGCGACGAGAGATTCCTGTTCCACCTGTAAACAGCAGGACATCGGCGTTCCCTGTGAGGAAGCGCCTCACGCAGGTCCGCAATGCCTCCGCGTCGTCGGAGACGAGGTGTCTTGAAGAAATCTTGAAGCCAATCTTCTCGGATTCGTCCCTCGCTGCGTCTCCAGCTTCGTCCGTGTAGTCTTCGCCTGATTCCATTTTGTTGTATCTGCTCGAGCTGACGGTCACGATTTCGACTGCCACTTCACTGGGAGCGCTCTTTCTGTGGCCTTCGTGTGGCTTCACGATTTCCGTTTCACCTTGCGGGAGACGCGGACGGACTCGATCAGGGTGGTTGGGTACTGACCATCTGGGTCTTTTTCGTGAGCCTTCACGACATCCCATATGTTGAGCAGAGCCGTCGAGACCGCCGTAAGTGCCTCCATCTCCACTCCTGTCTTTCCATTCGCGCCGACGGTGACTGCCACCTCAATCCAGTCTGCGCCCATGGTAACCTTCGGCTCAACCTTCTCAATATTCAACTGGTGGCAGAGAGCGACGACTCTTGGCGTAAGCTTGGCACCCATTATCGCCATGGTTTCAGCGATTGATATCGGGTCCCCCTTTTCGAGTTTGCCAGTTCTGACCAAGTTCACCGTGGCTCTTGAAAGCCTGATCCTTCCTATGGCAGAGGCCTCTCGATAGACGATGTCCTTCTTCGATATGTCTACCTGCCTCATGGGCACGAGCCGCCCGTAATTCAGAGGCAGATATAGCTTCTACCAGCCGCAAAGGCAATGTTTCTGAGACCGACAGACAAGAGAGTCATGCTCATGAAGATTGCTCGTCGGCCGAATCTCTCACCCCTCTTCAGAATGTTTTATTACGATCAAGCAGTGTTCGAACTTTCCTTGGCGACTTCCCTTTCACAGTCTGGAAGACTGTCAGATAGAAAGGGGAGGGTTGCAAAGAAACTGAGGATTTCCATCACCGACAGGTGCAACTTCGCTTGCCTGTTTTGCATGCCAGAGAAGGACAAGATTACATGGATTCCTCATGAAGAGGTGCTAAGCTTCGAAGAGATTGAAAGGGTCGCGCGGATTCTGGCATCGCTCGGGATAGATAAGATCAGGGTTACTGGGGGGGAACCGCTGCTCAGGAAGGGAGTCGAATCCCTCGTCGGTATGCTCTCGACGATCGGAGGCATCGAGGAGGTGGACATGACGACCAACGGCTGGTTCCTCTACGAGAAAGCAGATGCGCTACGCGAAGCAGGCCTGAGCGGAGTGAGTGTGAGCTTACACAGCCTTAGGCGGGAAAGGTTCGCCAAGATCTCCGGGGTCGACGCCCTCCCAAGGGTTGTCCGCGGCATAGACAGAGCGCTCGACGCAGGGCTAAGCCCTGTCAAGATCAACTCAGTCGCCATCAGAGGATACAACGATGACGAGGTGCTCGAGCTTGTCGAATTCGCGAGGGCCAGAAGGATCCCCCTACGATTCATCGAGTTCATGCCGCTGGACGGGCTCGGTATCTGGGCTCCGGACAAGGTGATGAGCGGAAAGGAAATCGTGGAAAGAGTGGCAGAGAAGCACACGCTTATCCCAGAAGGACGGGGAGCGAGCCAGACCGCATCGCTGTGGAGGTTCGCAGATGGCCGGGGAGACATGGGCCTCATAACTCCAATGAGCGCTCCTTTCTGCGATGACTGTGACAGAATCAGGCTCACTGCCGATGGCAAGCTCCTTTCGTGCCTCTTTGACACCCAGTATCACGACCTGAGGCAGCAACTCAGGGGCCGGGCTGGGGACAAGGAGCTGAGCGACGCAATTCTGCAGGCCGTCTGGAAGAAGCCTGACGGCGTGGGCTACATGCCCTGGATCAGTGACGGGTGGGAGAAGCCAAGGAACATGAACTCGATTGGT
>CAZHNH010000077.1:0-18693 GCA_964533695.1 uncultured Nitrosopumilales archaeon
GGAACGGATGACCAAGTGGGCTATTCGAGTCCAGTCTACGTCTGGTTTGCCATGAATCCTTCACTCCCGGTAGGAGCAACCTTCCAAGTTCTGAATACTCAGTTCACCGTGCTGTCGAAGAATAGCAGCCTGCAGTTGCCCTCCGAAGGAGGCAAGTACGTCCAGACAATTCAAACCAAGGGAACAGGCCAGTACCAAAGGAATGATTCGTACGGGGTCTTCACTGCATCATACACTTGGATCGAATACTTTGATCCATCCACTGGATACATAGTCGCCTACAACTACGTCGAACAGGACACAGGCCAATACCAGGGCCAGCCTGGAAGTTTCACATACTCGGACAACCTCTATGTCACTCAAACCAGCTATGGCCTGACTTCCGTGAATGTTCAAGCCACGACCATTAGTGCGAGTCCGATGGGCATAGCGCCTGCTTCCGCCATTCTCGCAGCGTCAGTCGTTGTAGTCTTCATCATCGCAATAGCGATCCTAATTGCAGTCCGAAGGGGGCGACGGCGAAGATCTATTCCAGAACACACGCCTACTCCAGCTGCACCTCCGCCCCCTTCGCCGGCGCCAATGGAACCCAAGTTGGACCTGGGCTCAAGGCCACCAGAGCAGGTTGTGATAAGAGAGGTCGCCAAGGTGAACTGCAAGTACTGTGGAACCCTGATTCCCACGACGGTCGACAGGTGCCCCCACTGTGGAGCGCCCAGAGAATAGGAGGATGGGGATGGTGACGATAGAGATCTCGAAACGACCGTCGATCAGCCTAAGGGGGATGCCCATTACCCTGAACATGTACGAGGGGGCGGGAACGATAACCAACAGACACTTCAGGAGTTTCCAGATGGCCGATTTCGAGAGGATATACCTTCCCGACAGCGTAAAGCCCTTCTCCACCGCGAACCCATTGGGAACGAAAGAACTCCTCATCGATGACAACAGGAGCGCTGTCAGCAGTCAGCCATGCGTCACAATTGACGGCACAGACTTCTACTTCTCCGTAAAGGGAATCGGGTCGACTACAAGCCCCTTCAGCCGCGCGCTCTTAACGAAAGAGGAAATCTGTGATCTCCTCAAGAGAGGTGATGTGAAGAACAGAATCATGAATGCGAAGGAGAAGGAGATGAAGTTCCCCAAATATCTTACTGGAGAACTCTGGTCCAGGGGATGCCCCTATGGTTCACAGGGCCTGGAGTTCGCGTCGATCGCCATGAAGGCTGCAGAGATGTCTGACGCCAGCACTACATCGATTCATGGTTTCAGGATTGCGCCATTGGTGAAGATTGTAAAGCTTCCAGAAGCCCTTCAAAAGGAACTCACACAAGTCTACTGGTACAGGAGGTTCAGACAGGAGATGGTCCAAGAGACTAGGCTGATTCCTTCCAATGTCAGAATCTACTTCCATTCGGATTGGACCATTGGAGACGACACTGGCGAACTCTTCGAATTCTTCCGAATAGACAGCGACGACAGAGCGATGGAGTTCCTGAAGAACTTTGTCGGGAGCGGGATTGCAATTCTAACCCTTTTCGTCAGGTCAATGAGCGACAACGGCAACGGCACATATTGTGGCTTGGATTTCTACGATGTCTGGCTCGACAAAGATGCTGTACTGGCCCCTGACGGGACGATCTTTTGGGCGGACCTAGAAGGACTACAGTCAATAACGATAGGAGGAAGGGATAGAGAGGTCCTTGAGTTCAATATCGAAGAGAACATGGAACACCAGATCTACAGGTCCCTCTATGAATTCATGTACGCTTACGAGCAGATAGAAAGAGAGCGGGTCAGAAGATTTGGACACCCTACTGACAGGAAGGTTCAGTTCGAGTACCTACTCAGGGATGCCTTGAAGCACGACGAAGTTGTGGATCTTCACAAAAGCGGTGAGAGCCTTGAACTGGTCATCGGCAACATCCTCGGAGAAGAGAAGCTGACTAAGAAATTCGTTATCCTGGATTGGTGAGAAATTACTACAATGAGTGAGAACAGCCACCATGAAGTTGAGGTGTCCAAGGTAAGAACCGTAGAAGAACAGCTAGAGGACTTGCCCGAGGGGCTCTCATTCTTCGACCCTCTCCTCCGACACGAGGTCAAGGAGGCTCTTGAGGCAGGAGGCGAGGCATTCACCTCCCGTGACTCGCAAGGAACTGTGAATGGCCTGTTCATTTATGATGGTTACGAGGCAACAGGAACAGTCTTCACAAAATCCAAACGAGTTTTCGACCACTTCTTCAGGCTGAAGCCTTCTAGCTACATCTTCTCAGAGGTTGAGGTACCAGAGCTCCCTAAGGAAGACTGGAACATCTGGCAGTTGGACGTCGATGCGGTCTCCCTAGACCACAAATTCAAGCATCACGTCAGTATAGAAGATGACGCGGGAGAAATTGAACGGTTCATTGCCCTGACGCAGCCTGAAACCAACAGAAGGTGGGTCAGAGTCGCCCTCAGGAACGGGGACAAGTGCTTTGTTGCTAAGATGGCTGACAGGATTGTGGGTATCGCCTGGATGACCATTATCGGCGGCATAGCGAGGTCGCACGGCCTCTATGTTGAGCCCAAGTTCAGAAGAATGGGAATAATGAAAGATAATCTGTACGCAAGGCTCATTTATCTAAGGTCCAGGCACGTCCATACATTGATCAACGAGATTGCGGAATCTAACGTGGCATCGTCCAATCATGCTGCCAAGGCTGGGGAAAGGACAGTAGGTAAAATCTACCTCTACACCAGTCCTGAAGGCGATAGTTCGATGTAAAGACTGAAGCCCACTTCTTTCCAATACGAGCAATCGCTATTTGACCGCCAGCATGGCGGAGAGAGGATGACCATGTGACGAGGATTCCAGAATGGATGCAGATTCCCTCCTTTAGTCGTGGCAAACAGGGAAAGTATCCGCTAGCTCTTCATCTTGCCTTCTTGAAGAAGATCTATCTGTTTCTGCCTGACTTCCTTGTAGAGGTTGCACCAGTCTCGACCAGAGACGATCAGCTCGAATGCCTTCAGCTTAGGCTCGACGCACCTTCCTCTTTCGAACAAGTCGGCATTGAGCGGATCATTCGGCCTGAACCAAACGCATGAGAGGCAATTTTCAGACTGCCAGGTTACACCATTCAGGTTGTTTTGTGACTCCTTGCCGGTGCCGCTCATGAGGACGAAGGGTACCGTTTCCTCAATTAAAGCGTGACGGATTGACAAATTCGACGTGCTGTGATGAATCAGAGATGAGCAATCCGTGAATTCGTCGGCGAATGACCTGTATAGATTACACGTCGATAACGCTTATTCTAGTCGAAGCGAAAAACGAGAGGTACGCTTGCCGTCAGAACCTGTGGTGGTCCGTTGCCAGAGATGCAGAGGGACTGGGCAGGAAGTGATAGTGAGTTTCTTCTCGCCTGAGTTGGCACAGGACGTGAACATACCGTGTCGAACATGCGGCGGGAAGGGGTTTGTAAGAGAATCTGAGCAAGAAAGCAAAGGCGGTTCTCCGTCTATGATTACAACGTCCTGTTTTACCTGATACGGAAGGCTCCAGAGGCTGACATGATGCTGGACAACAAGGGCCGCAGATGAGCCCTGCAGCGAAATCTCCAGCTCGAGGGACGCTCGGTGCAGGATACATGATGTTCAGGTCACTATTATTCTCAATGGTTTAATCTTGATTAGAACGCGGGATATGCCTGGCTGCCTCCAAGGGTATTTTTCGAGCCCCCTGTACTTCTTGGCCATCTTATCGATGTGCTCCTCAGCCCCTTTCTTTGTTATCTCGACAACGGTCCCTCGTATGAGGACGTTCTTGTAGGGGTTGTCCTGTTCGAAAATGCTAAGCGCTACTCTTGGGTCTTTAGTCACATTTCTAAGCTTGACACGGCCCTCTGCAGTGTTCACGGTGATCAGTTCGCCCTCGTGGTCTATCCACACTGGTGTAACTTGCGGCGAACCGTCTGGCATTATGGTTCCGAAGTTGGCGAAATTCTTTCCTTCAATCAGTCGCACGGCCTGGTTCCAGTTTTCGATTGCCATCGTCAGGAGACTGTGCCAGCAGACTATTAACCAGTTGAGGGTGCCTGTCTATCCCAGTGGTGTCTGGTCTAGCTGACCAGCCTCGCGGGTGAATTGGCCTTCCTAGTTCCCGCGTGTTTCCGGATGAATCCGAGCATCTTGCTGTTGGCGTCGGCAGGCCTCTCCAGGAGGAAGAAATGACCCGCGCCGGGGACGACTGCTCTTTCGGCGGTGGGTATCGATTCGGCTAGCTCCTGACTGACCTTGTAGTCCCAGGGAGCGCTAAGTTCACCACAGATTACCATTGTCGGGATTCCTATTTTCTTCACTTCAGTCTTAGTGACCGGCGGAAAGGAAGTTGTAGTCTCCCGTAGTGTTCTTGCATTGCGTGCAACCATCGAATCAAATTCTGCTGGCTTAGTAGGTAGGTCGCTCCTGCCATTAAAGAGGGCAGGCAAGAAGAGTCTCCTTGGAGCTGTGGAATCGCCATCTTCTACTGCTTTTACCGTAGCCGCTGTCGCGTTTAGGACCCTGCGCGCAGACACAGCCACCCTAGGCGAACGTAGTAGCAGTGAGAATACAGAGGAAAAAGTCGGCTCCCTTACCAGCATCGTGGAGACGGCTGCGTTTGCAAGGATGAGGGAATGGAGCTTGTCAGGGTGCTTAAGTGCAAAGTAGGCGGCAATGAACCCGCCATAAGAGTGCCCTATGAGGTGCACTTTGCCGGCCCCTATCCCATCAACCAATGCGTTTAGGTCATCAGCGTTATTTTGAACTGTACTGTCCATCACGTCGCCCTGCCTATTGTTAGGGTGTGCGTAGCGTCTGCTGTAAGCTATGACCCTGAACTCTGAGGAAAGGGCTTCTGCTTGAGTTTCCCAAACCGTGTAGTCGCAAAGGGTACCATGGACGAAGACGATGGGGTCGCCGCTGCCGCGTTCTACATAATGGAGAGCTCCCGCTTTGGTTTCAAAATCGGGCACCATGCAGCCTCCGCCTCAGGTTATTTTTAGGTGTCTCATCAATCCGTGACTGGTCACACGAACTACGGAGGTGTTCACTCTGGCTTCCATCCCATCGTATCTGCAACGCTAGAGAGCTTCGCCGATATCCATGGAATGGCCTCGTTGATGAAGCTTGGTCCGTGATGCGCAAGGAAGTCCAGAGGCCCAGGGGTCAAGAAATAATTCTCTTTTCTTACACACTCTAGCCTTCTCCACCCCCGCTTTTCCCACAAAAGTTCCAGGTCATGCTGGCCGAACTTCGAATACATCTTCGCCTCATAGATCAGTACGTCCGGGTTGGCCCCACTGACTTCGACTAGGTTCGGCGTTAGCCATTCCGATCTTGCCTGGTCGAAGAGGGTCGACGCCCCGAAAAAGTGGAATGCGTCGGTGATGTAGCTGTGAGCCCCAAACGAGACCGGGCCTCCCAAGTCTATTTCCACGTAAACTTTCAGTCGCTTCTGAATTCGACTGAACGTTGCGGCCTTTCTTATGAGTTCAGAGGAGAGACTCCACCCCTTTTCTGGCTCGCCTGTTACAAGCCCGACTTTGATGACGGTGTCAATTATGCCAGCAACGGAGATCGGAAGAGCGATGGGATAGCTCGGAAATTCCGAGGACAGTGCGAGAGCCAGGTCCCTCTGGTATCCGGTCACCGAAAGGATCAGATCCGGCTTCAACTCTCTGAGTAAATCCCTGTTCGTGGTGCTGTAGCTCCCGACCTTCCTCCTCTGCCGCGCCTCGTCCGGCCTGGCACAGAAGGCACTCACTCCAATCACCCTTTCTCCCAGGCCGAGTAGAAAGAGTGTTTCAGTTATGGCAGGACTGAGGCTTACGATTCTTGCGGGGCGATCCGCAATTGAAACTTCCCTTCCGAGAACTTCGTTGAAGACACCGACCATCGTAATTCAATGGTAATGCCTTGCTCCCGTATTATACTGTACTCGCATTCTGCGGGGGATAGGACGGTATACCAGCCTGAGTCGCATTCTGGGGCACCTCCATTAGAACAGTGTCAGAATCACGACGCTAAGCAGGACTAACCCGGACCCCACCCCAGAAAACACGCCGACTCTCTCATGGAGGAAGAGGTCGCTTAGAATCGTTGCCGAAACGGGCGAGAACAATAGGAAGATGGAGGCACTGCCAGCTGATACGCGTTTTAGACCGAGGTTCAGAAGCGAGTATGGAACGAACGTCGTCAGGACCGCCATTGTCACGAATAGGCCGAGTTCATTTGATGATGAGCCGGTCGGGGACTGAACCGCGCCGAAGATAAGGAGGGGTAACGACCACAGGGCAGCACCGATAAACACCCAAGTCGAGACGAGTTGTGAGTTGTAGTTTCGTCTGCCGACGAACTCCCGGTTGAAGATAGTGAAGAGTGAGAAATTGAGCGCGTTCAGCAAGATGAGTAGCTCTGCAATCAGGTTCCCACTCGCTGCTTGCCACGGCCGGCTGATTAGCAATACACCAGTCGTTCCGAGGAGTAAAGCTAACGCCTTTGTTCTAATGAGCTTCTCCCCCAGCAGCGGGACGGCAAGAAGCACTGTGAACATTGCAGACATCTGCGAAAGGAAGGAAACTGCTGGAACTGGGAGGCCGAGGCCAATAGCTCCCATGTATGTCAACGAGGCAATCTCCATCATCCCGCCTCCAACTGCCATTATGATCAGTTCCCTTCTCCCAGGGATCGTCCTGCTTCGATAGAAAATCAAGGAGACGGAGAAGAAGACGAATGCTGCGAGTGCGAACCTCCAGAATGTCTGCGAGGGGGCTGTCACGCCTTCTGAAGTAAGTAGACTTACGGCAACTCCCAGGCCGCCCAGCGTGACCCCTGAGAGGCAGAGGGAAACCATCCCTCTGGCCTCAATGGAGATGCCTCCTTCGCGCTTCAACTTTCTCCCTCGGGCTCCCCCTAAGGTGTTTACTTACAACGATTCCTATGCGGAAGAAAGTGAGAATTATTGCGGAAGAGTGTTTTCCTTTGGCAAGCGCGATGAAGTCGCCGAAGTCCATGTCGGTCATAAGTCCAGTAGGAGCGTTCTGTGAGGAGTGATTACCGTTAAGTACTTGTTCTGTTGAGACAGGTTTGGCGCGAGTATGATTTTCCAGAAGGTACCCGACGGATGTTTATGTTGCAGGCACCTCGCTGGTTGTATGTGCGGAGATTGTTCAGGTTGCACGAACTCAGTTGGGGACGGACTCCTGATGAGAAACTTGAAGCGATACGCCATTATCGGTTTCTGCCTCGGATTGACCGTTGGGTTCGTGGTCTTGGTCCCTGTCGTACCTCTTGGATCAGGAGTTCCAGTTACGGAAGGCATCTCTGTTGCAGTCGAAGCGAACTCGGCACCTCCTATGGGCTCGATAGCATTCTGTTATCTCGGCCAAGGGGCGGCAGTCGTCCAAGGAATGTACTATCTGATGACCAAGCCGGCTGTTCAACAGGGGATGGGATCTTGCCCATCGTTCTCAAAGTAGGGCGTAACTGTACACAACTTTAGGCGGTGACAAAATTCCCTCGACCGCCAAGTGAGACCTGTGCATTGTCTGAGATACTACACTCAAGTCGGAGTTTTCCACAATCCCCATTAAGATGGAGAGAATTCATCTGCCGAGATAGACACGAGCCTCCCGCCATTCCCGTCGACTTCCGGTACCAAACCGAGCGCGCTTCGTGTCTGCACCATAGAGGAATGCCAGAATTGCAAACAGAGATTAAAGCGTGACTTTCGGACAGGTGATTATGTTACGGGAATGGGAAACGTATGCGACAAATGTCATGTTCAGAGAATCATCCTTCTAATCTACGGCGAGGAAATTCCATCTGGTAGGCCCCGATAACCGCGCCGGAGTTGTACTAGACTCTCTGCTGAACACCTGAGCGAATGGTCATTTGCTCAGACCCTCGTCGACATCTTTTCTCCACTTCTTAAGCAGGGCCTGCCGCTGAGCTTCGTACTGTTTCTCGCTTAAAGTCCCTTTTTGCCGTCTCTCCCTTAGCTCCCTCATTCTGGTTTCGTATTCTGAAATGCGAGCTTCTTGAAGTTCCGGGGGTGGACCCACGTCGGTTGGCAACGTGGACGGAGGTGAAGACACTTCGTCCGACGATGTGGAGGCGTCCAGAGGGGAGGGCTCTACAAGAAACTTGGTTTCGTGGTCGATCCCGCGGTCGAGTAGTAGGTTGACGAACGTCTTCAGATGGTCTAATCCTTCGGGATCGTCGGCGTGGTACATCTCGATCCTAACAGACTCAACGTTGCCGCTTCCCTCCGGTTCAACGTATTCTGTTCCTATGAAGAAGGCGGCGACAATGAAGTTGTCGAACCTGTCGTAGGGCCTCTTTGCCTCTTCCCTCGTGTACACGATGATTATTGGTTCCAAAAATGAAACCTGAATCGGGATTGCATCGGGAGAGGAGGGATATAGGGATTACAGAAGACCAGCCAGACAAAACATGACTAAGTGTCGGATATCCTCCATATGCACCTACGCATCACTCTTCTCCTCTGCTTCACAGAGCGTTTTTATTAGCGAATGATGTCTGCCGGGAGCAAGTTCATGAGTCTTCGACTTGGGAGTTTTCGTGTGACCAGTGCCGCGTTCAAGCCATCGGGACGCATTCCAAAGAATTATGCAGGAGACGGGGACAACCTCTCACCGCCCCTGGAGTGGAGTGGCGTCCCTAAGGGCACTAAGCAATTCGCCCTCATCTGCCATGATCCAGATGCACCTCTTCCACTCGGGTTCACGCACTGGGTCGTCTACGGTATTCCCGAGAGCGTGACGAGACTCTCTGAGGGCCAGAAGCCCGAGGCATTTGTTCCAGGCATAAACGATGCACGAAGGCAAGGGTACACAGGCCCCTACCCACCGACTGGGCACGGTGTGCACCACTACTACTTCTGGGTATACGCCCTGAGAGAAGAGATGAGTCTCAAGCCGGGACTAAGCAGGTCACAATTGCTTGAAGCCATCGATGGCCACATTTTGGAACAAGCACGCATTGTGGGAATCTACGAGCGGTAGTATTCAGAGGTGTGGCCTTGATGAACCCGGCAAGTATCTCAGGAAATCAGCAGTGCCTCTTTCGCTCTGTCTGATGACGGGGAGAACAAGGCATGAACCCAGGGCGCATATCTGCGGTCTATAGGGTCCTTCTCCAAATCGGTCGCCGAGACCCTTGAAATCTCGGCGGCCTTCCTCCAACGTAGATCGTATACGTTCTTCGGATTCCTGTGGAACGGCCCATCCTGTTTCGCGACCATCAGATGAAGCAGCTCGTTTTCGCAGTACCGTGGATCCCGTGGATCCCTGGCTGAATACGATACTGTGAGAGTTCGCTTCCATCCCTTTGTCTCGATACCTAGGTCATCGAGGGCGCATCTCTTGGCAGCCTGAACCAGCGTCTCCATTTCCTGCGTCCCTTTCACCCTGTACGGATGTGTATCCCCAGACAGGGTCCAGACTTGGTCAAATATCCTGTGCCTCCTGTATGCGGTCAAAATCCTCGTTTGGTCGTCCACACAGGCGACCGTGATTCCGACGTGTTTTGCGCCGAGGACAGGACCGTTAGGTCCGTTCTTCACCCTGTGAGCCTGCCATCTGTCACCATAGCCGACTACCCTTCCCGATCCATTCACCAAAGGCAGCTCCATCCTACCCATGTACTGGCTTTCGGCGTCGGCGTTGACTGATATATGAGGATGCGAGAGTCAAGACTGGTCACTTCTTCTGTCCCAATACGGAAAGAAGGGGGGACTGCTGTTGCGAGAATCTTGCCGATCCTCTGGGTCCAGCCGCATATCGCTTTATCGACAATTTCAAGCCGATAAGTGTAGGCTTGATCATTGCTTGCCAGATAGGTAGACGAAGCCTTCCAAGTATGACTTCCAGAAAAGTGTGCGTGAGGGAGAGTTCCTGTACCACGCTGCGGCAGGGAAAAACCAATCAGAAAAACGGGGCCGTAAGCATTCAACTTAGAAGGTTCAATAGAGGCTGGAGGATGCGGGGGAGGATTGCGCTACATGGGTCAGTGGAGGACATCTACTCGTGGCTGCCAGAAAATCCACAGAAGCAGCAGCTGCAACAGCGGCAGCGGGGCGCTTAGAAACTATCATGGTCGAGGATAATCAAGATACGGGGAGTGGGTTCTGGCCGACGGGTGTCTCGGACGAGAGGCGAGCCGACATTCTAGGACGGGTCGCGGCATGTGATGCCATGGGAGTTTCGACACTCGCAGGGGTCTCGAGCGCGAGAGCCCTTCGCTTAATCGTCGTGCAAAGAGAAAGAGAAGCGGGCACGAGTGAAAGAAAGGTTCTAAGGACTGGGGACGCGCGAAGGCTCAAGCGGGACCTGCTTAGCATCTTTGCCGCAGAAGCTTCGTCGGCCCTCGCCAAGGAGTCTCTACACCTGCTTTCGCCTTCCCTTGATAGAGGGCGGGTCCAGAGGAGGCTCGATCTGTATGCAAAAGGCAGACAAGCTTACGATGCTCTGACAAAGCTTGGTAAGGCCGATGAAATGCGAAGAATCCTCTCCCGCCTGGCGTTCGCTCCTTCCCTTGTGGAAAGAAGATCTCTCGCGCACTCCGACACCCTAGAATTCTTCATAGCGAGAAGGCAAATGATTGAAGCCATCCACGCACTGGTGACAGCGTTCGCAGGTGTCGACGGCGTCACGCAATTCGAAGTCGAAGCCGCGGATCGCAAAACACTGGGAGAAATTCTCAGGGTAGTCGAGGAGGTAGTAGCCGGGAAGGAAAAAGACGCCGAGGCAGTGCTCTCCGACGCCGAGCTAACGATCAACGATGCATTGCGAAGGGGAACGAGGAGCAAGGAGAGGGTCCTAGAGATCATTGATCAAACGTTGGGTGAAATCGCATCGGCGCTGATCTTGAACCCCGAGGAGGAGGGTTCCCTAAGGAAAGCTGCGATGGAGAACCTCGCAATCCCGTTCGAGTTTGATAGAACTGAGATTCGAAGGTTGGTCTCTGTGTGGCGGAGGAGGAAGGATGAAGAAAACGCCGTCAAAGTGAGAGGAATCGAGGTCAGCCTGAAGCAGAATGTCCCACTTGTTAATGCCGCAATAGAGAAAGCTCTCCTTCTAGACCAGGCTCTCGCTATCGCCTCGGCCGCCATCAAGTACACTCTTACCATTCCATCCATTGGAAACGGAGGAGTCGGTTTCCTAGACGCTCGAAACTTCTTCCTTGTCAGGGAGGAACTTGTGGGGGGAAAGAAGAGCTCCTTTCCACAGCCGATAAGCTACGCACTTGGCAAGACGGCGGGCATGAAAAAACTCGCGAAACCCCGGAACACGGCCATCTTGACAGGAGCAAACAGTGGTGGAAAGACGACCTTGCTAAATACGGTCGCCTCGGTCCACATCCTGACCTTGCTCGGCCTCCCGATTCCGGCCGGGAATGCGGAAGTCACGCCCATGCCAATTTACCTCTTCAGAAAGAGGATGGCAAGGAGATCAGGGAGCCTCGAACACGTCCTGAAATCTCTCATTCCGATTCTGGCGGACAGACAGAGAAAACTGGTGCTGATTGACGAGCTTGAGGCACTGACTGAGCCAGGCGCTGCGGGAAGGATTATCGCGTCGATTATCAATCATGCCGCGGCGACGAGCAGCCTATTTCTTCTGGTAACACATCTAGCCAAGGAAACTTTACCATACGTGAAGCTCCCTGTCAGGATAGACGGAATAGAGGCGAGCGGCCTCGATGAGAAGGGAGAACTTATTGTCGACAGACAGCCTGTCTTCGACCACATCGGCTCAAGCACGCCTAAGCTCATTGTCATGAAGCTAGCCAAGGCGAGCAAGAAGGATGCCGTGAAGGCGATTTACAACGATGTGTTAGTCTCCTTGGAGGGTGAAGGGCACTCAACGATCCAGGCCCCGATGGCGTTCCCCTGGGCTGATGAAACGGGTTGATGAGGAATTAGATGAAGTGTATTCCCCATCCTAATAAAAGATCCAGCTATCCTAATCGGTGTCGGATGTTTCTGCGGGGGTCAAATGTTACGAATCATTGTCACCATCTGTTGACTAACGTCTTGGATGGACAACGCCGAATTGCAGTATTGACATTGCATGAACCTCCCCATAGGCATTGGGAGAGCCGCTCCGCAAGTCGGGCACTTCAACTGGACTGGCTCGCCACTCCTCTGCCTGTCCGGCATAGGTTCTCCCGATTGCCTTGCTTTGTCTTCTTGAAGAACTTGGGTCGAAACCTCTGAAACCTTGCTGTTGATTTCCGCTTGAAGTTTGGCGATTTCCTTCGCGTGGACTTCCGGTTCGCGGTCCCTGTGCATCTTCGATGAGAGTCTCAAAATGGCGCTTTGCTCGAGCCTACTCTGTTCTCCCCTGAGGACTTCGGAGATAATGAAAAGGTGTCGCTGGACCACGGCGAGCTCTGATATTGCCTGCTTCGTTCCGTTTGACAGCGCGCCTTCGTCTATTGGGTGCCCGACGCCCGTCTCAATTCTTCTTATGATCTCTTGTCTTGAAACCCTGGAGAGCATTTTCTTGACGCACTTACAGAAACTGCATCATCTGCTGGTAGAGCGCCTTCATTTCCTCTGCCGGCCCTGAAAGATCCATCTCTGTCTTAGGACTCTGCACCTTTATCTCCCCTCTCCTGTCGATGATCCCTCGCTCGCTGTATTTCACTCCCTGCAAATCTTCGAGTTTGTGAGTCACGACATCATCGCTCTTGAATAGCGCCCCCCTCTGAGCATAGAGAAGGATGCGCCTGTCACTGAGGATGACGCTGTAGGATTTTGCTCCGTAACGCACGTTTCGTTTGCTGTGAAAACGAATCTCCTCGCCGGGCATTAGGTAGTCGCTAAGCGGCAACTCGAGCGCCTCAGTTCGACGCCGTTAGGAAGCTCCATATCAGCACCGTCAAGACCATGACGGTGGAGCCGAAGAGACCAGCAAGCAGTGCCTCGCCCGTGTTGGCGCTGAATCCGATGCTTTCAGCGAGTCGCAGTGCCGGACCCTTGCTCATCCAGGCGATGAAGCCAAGCGCATACCCCACAATCCAGAATCCGATCAGGGTTAACTTCCGACCCATGTCACTTCGATGGTGATATACGGTATCATGAGTAAATCAGATTGAGATAGGATTACTTAACAGCGAAGTCGAAAATATTACACGGCAATGATCTGAAAGACCCACATCAAAGCTTTGCAACCAGCCAAGTGGGGCAGATTCTTGCAAAGACCTTCATAAGGTTCTGTCAACGGAGTGACAGCATGAAGTTCATGGCAGATGAAATGTTGGAAGGTCTCCCGGCCTTGCTTAGGGAGAAAGGAATCGACTGTCGCACACCTTACGAGTGGATTGATGGGACCAAGGAGAAGAAAAGAACAATCAAGGATTGGGAAATTCGGAAGTTCCTGGGCAAGAAGAGGGCTCAAGGGGAAGATATCACTCTGATAACCGCCGATAGCGACTCATGCGAACAGGTTCGAGCTGATGACCTTCCCGTGATTTTTGTTCCTGAGGTAATTAGAGACTACGTCTTGAGGAGCCAGAGCGAGAAACGACCGCCTGTGACAAGCTGACGCAATTTGAGGCCGCCGGACCTTATTGACTAGGACCGCTCTTCCCAAGCAATGAGTAATCAAGTCCCGGACACCTCGCGAGCGAGCAGAGTCGACTGGACCAAGATGGGAGCATCATAGAGAACAGCGAGTGCGACGCAATCCGAGGCCCGGTAGCCATGTAGGACAATTCGCTCATCACGCCCCTCGAAGGAGATGTCCCCTCTAAGGGCAGTGCTGGAACCGTAAACATGAACCCTCGCTAGATGAAGGCCATTCCTGTCAGCGATGTCCTCGACCACATTGTAGATGGTGGGTAGAGAAGACCGGTCCCCTTGTGAGAATCGCCCGATATGGGTTGCGACCTCTCCTGAGAACGCCCTCATCTCCAAACGTAGCTGCGTGTCGGATAGTGCAACCAAGACCATCATCCCCTCGCGGCCGTCGTCGACCAACCCGACTTCCACTACTCGAACGGGGGTGTATTCTCCAGGCTCGAATGACATCGGTATACCACCGCGGAAGAGCTGGAATTATGTTCTTTCTAATGACGGTTTCCCATCAACTGGGCAGTGAAAAATTCTGCTATCTTGTGGTAGCATGACACGCGGTTCTTCAGCTTAATCACATCGTGTCCCTCGTCGTCAAAAACGAGATACTCGACGGGCAATCCTCTGGAACGCAAGCGTTCGACGACATCAGAAGTCTCCTTTTCGACAACTCTAGGGTCATTCCTTCCCTGAACCATCATCATGGCGCACTTGACATTGTCAATATAGGTCGAAGGCGATCTCTCTGTGAGGAATTCCTTGTCTTTCTCGGGATGGCCTACAGAGAGATAGAAGTAAGTCCTCCAGGTTTCAGGTAATCTCTCAAGGAAGGTGAACAGGTTGTACGGCCCGAACATATCGACGGCAGCTTTCCAAAGATCGGGGTGCCTTGAAGCAAGGGTCAGGGTCATATATCCACCGTATGACCTCCCGATCACGCCGCGATTGGATGAATCAACTCTCGGCTCTCTCGTCTCGAGAATCTTCAACCCCTCGACAAGATCTAGACGGTCCTTACCTCCCCAATCATGATCAACCATTTTCATGAATTTGAGCCCGTATCCTGTGCTCCCTCTGACGTTCGGGACGAACACTGCAAAGCCGTGCAACGTGAGATACTGGATTAGGGGCATTGAAAACCAAGTGAAGTCTGGCCTCTCTTGCCCCTGTGGGCCACCATGGACATACAGGACAAGAGGGTAAGGTGGTTTGAAGTTGAGCGCAGGGGCGGGAAAGTACATCCTTGCACTGATTCTCAGGCCATCGAAACTTCTGTAGCTCGCATCCTCTCCCGACGACAAATATCTCGCAGGAATTCCGAGCACCCTTTCGTTCGACAGCAATGAATATCGAGGCTTTCGTTTCACTTCTGAAAGATAGATCTGCGAAGGAACGGTAGCAGTTGTAAAGGAGAACGCGTATCCGTGTGTCTTGAGGGGTCGTTTTTTCTTCGAAGCTACCCAAGGTTCTAGCCCAAGGAGAACACCATTCGATACGGGCTGCTTTCCAACAACGCAGTTCTCAATAATGAACCTGTGAAGTTTTCTCTTACTCTGATCCCTGGCAAATCTTCCTTCGTAGGCGAAACTGCATCCGTCAATGTTGTAGCTGAGGAGATATTGATTCCCTTCGAGTTTCTTGACATCCTCGAGTTCCCCCTTCCCCTTGTGTGTGGTGCCCGAGATTTGGACAGGTTCCAGTTGGGATGGACGATCAAGCGGGAGATATGCGAGAGACCCGTCGTCATGGAAGATTGTCGTTCTGACTAGCAAGCCCTTTCCGTCTTCCGTGAAATTGCAAGTTCCAATTCCCGAAAGTGGATACGTCTTATCAGGCGCTCTTTCTTCCATAGGCGTCCCAAACAGAGCCTTCCGCTTTCCGATCTTCTCCGTCCAAAGATAGAGGATGTTATCGGCAGCGGTATACGCGTCGATTACAACGACTTCGGTGTTATCTTTGTTTGCACCGGCGGCGTAGTTGCCGTAGACGCTTGTTCCGAGGGACGTTTCCTTCATCGTCCTCAGACTTAGCCGGAACGATTTGATGTTAGGCGTCTTTCTGTCGTCGTTGATGAAATAGGCGGTCGAGTTCTCGATGTCCTTCCTGACGCAGGCTAATTGTTGCCCTACGTACTTGTCTGCGAAGATGTTCCGAGGTATCCCGCCATCGAGCGGAATCGTGCAGGCCTGATAGTTTTCGTCTCCGTTATTGTCTATCATGACAAGAATCTTGCCAAGGTCTGGGAATACCGTGAACGATTCTCCCATCATGAGGTGCGGGTTCTGAAGTGCGATGTCCGGGGGTAACAGCGGGTCAGGCATTCCCCCCTCCTTCGGCATTCTGAAGAGGCTGATCTGTCCGCTCATGTTGCTCAGGAAGTAGATGTAGTCATCAACGAGGACTGGCGCCATCAGACTTCTAGCGGAGAGAAGAGATTCCAAAGGATACGGAGTTTGCTGCGTTCCGCTTGGAAGTTCTTGCGTGTGTAGAGACACCTGTGCACGACTCCTAGTTAGTTGGATTATTTGAAGCCCCCAGTGGTTTTTATCCGTTCTGGCGGTAGCCCTCGACATAGGATGCATTACCGGACTGCCCAAGTTACCCAGCACTTGGTTGTCCCGAATCTGATTATACCGAAAGGCTAAGGCCTTCCCTGGCAAGGCCGACTCGTTGGACGCGTCCTCGCAATCAGTTAGCGGGACCGTGCATCCCTATGAGGACAGGGTCCTAGTCGAGGAGAACCTCGGGCTTTTCGCTGTCGCAGACGGGGTGACTGGTTCCTCCCAAGGAAGCGGGGCCGTGGCTGCCGAACTTGCTCTAGAGTTGCTTCAGAAGTATTTCACAGGCGACCTGGTCAGTGTCATTGAAAGAGTTCATCAGACAGTTGTAACGAAACGTTTGAACGATAGGTCGATAGGCGAAACTACTCTGACGGCTCTTGCGATAGAGGCAGGGAGGCTTGAAGTGGGCAATTTGGGGGACAGCCCTGCCTACCTCGTCAGAGATAGGACGATGCGCAGCCTGTATACAGAAGACATTACTCCATCGGGACGCATAACGCAGGTAATCGGGTACCCCGAAATCGTCCACGTCCACTCGATGAAGGTTCAGCTTCAGCCGGAAGACCTCTTGATTGTAGCTTCTGATGGCGTCGAACATGTCCTTCATCCTTCGTTTGTCGATTCATTGCTAGGCGAAGCGAGCGCCCATCGGATTGCGGAGAGGATAGTGGAGCAGGCATGTCTAGTGCCTGCGGGTTACGACGACGACAAGAGCGTGGTAGTCCTGAGGATGGGCTAGGGATCGCAAGACCCCAAACCGGACGCTCAGAACAATGTTGATTTGCTATCAACAGGATCGATTCTCGAATGAACGGTATTCTGACCAGAATGCGTTAGAATCCGAGCCGGATGTCTCAAGCGGGCGATTGGTTATGAGGGATGGCCGAGCTTCATCGAGTCATTCACGGCAACACATCTGGCGGTGGCCTTGCAGCTTTCGGCCGAGGTTAAGTAATGCCAGCGAGCACTGACTCGTTGGCATGCTGAGGCAGGTTCCACGACTTGACCAAAAGGCGATCGGTAATATCCACCGTATCCCCTTCCAGGTCTCTTGGAGCCTTGCGTCCCCAACCCTCGAGTCTATCCTCGAAGAGGCCCTGAGATGTGAAGACCAAGGACTTGACGGTGTCTGGTTCCCAGACTACGAAGCACCCCTCGCCAAGTGGCCTGAGCTTTACGTGACGCTCTCCGCCATAGCTGCTCAGACCCGGGTAATTCGCATAGGCTCGTCCGTAACCGACGTATTGAGAAGACACCCCATGGTCACCGCTCACGCATTTGCTTCGCTCAGTCACATGGCCCCTGGAAGAGTGATTCTAGGATTGGGAGCGGGTGGCGGGCCCTCACAGGCACCATTTGGAATCCCACTCGACCGGGCGGTGGAGAAGCTCGGCGAGGGAATTCGAGTGATTAAGCTGCTCTGGGGAGCCAAGGATGAGAAGGTGAGTTTCTCAGGGAAACACTTCTCCCTGAGGAGCGCACAACCCCCCATGTTTCTCCATACCAACGTCCCAATCTACTTGGCCTCGTATGGTCCGAAGATGCTACGTCTGACCGCTGAACTTGCGGATGGATGGCTTCCAGAGTGCCACACTCCCGAAACCTATCGGAAGACGCTCCGTTCCATTCGCACAAGAATGAAGCGCAATGGTAGGAATACGCGCAGTCTACACGCCTGTTGCGCGTCGATCTTTTACCCGTGGGAGCCCAATGAAAAAGGGTTCTCACGCATCCTAGGAGCCGCAAAGAGATACCTAGCCGACTGCCCGGACATCCAATGGGCGGCTGGGCTTGGAAAGGGCTTGCCCCGCCTGAGGGCATACCAAGTCGAGCAGGACAAGGACCTGAGAGCAAGCCTCGTGGAGAAGGTCCCCGACAGCCTTGCCGAGGCGACATTGATTTATGGGAGAGAGAGCCAATGCTACGAGAGGCTGAGTATGCTGAGGGACGCCGGGTGCGCGGAGGCCATACTCGAACCCTACTGGATTGAGAAGGAACGACTTCGCGAGGGGATAGACATCGCCGGACAAGTCAAATCGCAATTTTCAAAAGAGAACTTCTAGGAGTACGGATGCGCCTCGCGAGTTGGAAAGGTATCGTTCATGAAAACACTCCAAGTTCGGACTGCAAATGAATGGGAGAAATGGTTGAAGACGAATCATCTGCGAAGACGCGAAGTCTGGCTAGTCTACCTGAAGGAGAGGGCTGGGCGTGTCTCCATTTCCTACGAAGAATCGGTGGATAGAGCCCTCGCCTATGGTTGGGTGGATAGCCTGGTCAAAAGAATTGATTCAATGAGATATGCTAGGAAGTTCACTCCGCGGAGGCCCGAAAGTGTCTGGTCACAATCCAACCTCGAAAGAGTGAAGAGGCTGAGGTCGCGAGGAAGAATGACAAGGTGGGGACTTGAGGTTTACGAGGCAAGGACAGGAAAGAAGTCACTGGTCGAGAACCTGGCTAAAGTAGAGTTGCGGACTCCGCATGACCTCCTTGTGGCGCTCAGCAAGA
>CAZHNH010000078.1:0-1866 GCA_964533695.1 uncultured Nitrosopumilales archaeon
CCGGTGAGGGGAAGAACGATAAGACCGAAGAAGAGCCACGGCACTATCGAGAAGGCAAGGGTCCTTTCAAGAGTGGAGAACCCCTTCCAAGCGCCGAACCTAGGGAGGTACAGCCTGTCGAAGCAGATGGCAAGGATCCCGTAGACCGCGGCCGCGATAATGACCGCCACCAGCAGTCCGAGCAGACCCGCCCCTTCCCCGAGATTCTGCACGGCGGGCTCTTGGATAGACTCAGGGATCACAGAGAAGAGATACACCAGGGCCGATTCGGGAGGGAACGGTGCGAGTCCGCCGAGTCTGGCTATGAACCAGAGGATCAGAGTGAAGAACCCGGCGTTGAAGCCTTTCAGGAAAAGTCCGCCGAGTCCAGGTCCTCGGTTGGCTCCGGCCATGTTCTATTTCGCGAGCGGCGGAAGAGGTTACTATTAGATTCACCGTAGTCTTATCTATTCGTAACGCCAAGCAACAGTGCAGGCAAGAGCTCAGTAATGGACGTGGAGTCGCCCCCCGAAGACCTGAAAGGGATTCTCGGTCCCAACGAACAGGTTCAGATGTATTTGAAACAGAAAATCTATCATCCGAAGCTAAGCATTGATTCCATCGTTGTTACCAACGAGAGGATAATCCTCAGACACCCACATGCCCTCGGGTTGAAGAAGGACTACACCGACTACAATTATCGGGACATCTCCAACGTCCTACTGGACCGCGGAGTACTGAGGTCGAACCTGAAATTCACACTAAGGCAGGGGGGAGAGCCCCTCACGCTAGATGCCATACCTAACGCGGAGGCACAGCAGGCGTACGGGCTAGTCAGGGAGAATCTCGTGAAATTCCAGACTCCCACTGTTGCGCCTTTCGGAGTCTCACCCACGAATCAGACCGGACCTTTGCGACCTACGGAACGACACTGCGACAAGTGCGGCGCCTCGCTTGCCGAAGGGCAGAAATTCTGCGGAACCTGTGGAGCCGAGTCGTCGCCCCCAACTCAGACCATAGTCGAGAAGGAAGTGGTCAGGGTCAAGTGCACTTACTGTGGGTATCTCAACGACGAGACGGCTTCGGCATGCAAGAGCTGCGGAGCGAAGCTCTAGTTCGTAAAGGGATTGGAGACTCCACAAAAGGTGAGGTGTAGTCGCCATGAACCGACGGCGCAGAAGAGCACTCTAGGGAACAAGCTTCCTCGAATGCCCCGACACTCAGGCGGCTTCGGGTGCGAACTGCTTGTGAAGGAACTCGATTCCTGGAAGAAGTATGTCGATGAGTCCCTGAGACGTATTGACCGCATGGCCCATGTCAGGCATTGTATGGAACTCGAACGTCACCTGCTGGCTTGCCAGCTCCGTCACATACCTTAGCACTGGCTTCAACGGTGTCCTGGAATCGTTCTGAGTGGCGATAATGCACACAGGCTTTCGCACCTTCTTCACATATGTCACGGGGGAGCGTTCTTCAAGGAGCTCGAGCTTCTTGCCGAAGAGGACCTCAATGAACTCTCGGTACATGGCGTCGCTCAGGCCGTGCATTTCCTTCCAATCCGCAACAGGTGCTCCGGCGACTCCACAGGACCATTGGTCGGGTTCCTTGCCGAGCCCCAGGAGAGTGGTGTACCCTCCGTAGCTGAATCCCATGAGCGCAGTTTCGGTCGCGAGGCCGTTTTGTTTGGCCCAGTTGGTCGCTGCGATGACATCTTTCAGATCTGCGCCTCCAGGGTCTCCGATATCGAGCAGTCTGAATTCTTCGCCGTAGCCTATGGAGCCCCTGTAATTAGGGGCGATCACGTTGTAACCCGAAGCGGCGATGGAGCATATGATTGGACCCCACGTGTTAGGATACTCAGACCATGGGCCTCCGTGAACCAAGACC
>CAZHNH010000079.1:0-4234 GCA_964533695.1 uncultured Nitrosopumilales archaeon
GAGTCATACGGATTCGCCAACGAGACTTCCGAGTTCCCTGAAGGTTGTCGCATCGAGCGCCAACTCACCATACGCAGCCGTCAAGTCATTCGATGGACGTCTATACGGGGTGCAGTTCCACCCGGAGGTCTCTCACACCGAGGAGGGGCAGACAATACTCTCCAACTTCGTGCTTCGCGTATGCGGGGCACCCCGTACTTGGAGCCTGGAGGGATTCAGGCGGCGGACGGTCGAGAAACTGGCTGGGCTCGAAGGGAGAGTCCTCTGCGCCGTGTCCGGAGGAGTAGACTCGTCTGTTACTGCGGCTCTTTTGCACGAAGCAATAGGGGGAAGGCTGAGGTGCGTCTTCATAGACACAGGCCTCTTACGGTCAGGGGAAGCCGAGAATGTGAAGGAGTTCCTTGGGAAGGGCCTCGGAATCTATGTTTCGTTTGTGGACGCGTCGGCAGAGTTCCTGAAGGCGCTCGAGGGGATAACCGACTCAGAGGAGAAGAGGAAAGTGGTAGGAAAGAAGTTCGCCGATGTATTCGAAGAGTTCGCAAGGTCGGAAGGCCCGTTCGAGTGGCTGGCACAGGGAACACTCTACCCAGATGTAATTGAAAGCGGGAGGTCGAAGGGACCGGCTGCCGTGATCAAGACACACCATAACGTGGGGGGGCTCCCAAAGGAGCTGTCCATGAAGGTGGTTGAGCCTGTGAAGGAACTCTACAAGGACGAGGTCAGGGAACTTGGAAGGCTTCTAGGTCTCCCCAAGAGGGTCCTAGTTAGGCATCCGTTCCCTGGCCCTGGCTTGGCAGTGAGGATCGTGGGAGCGGTCACCCCGGAGAAGCTTAAGGTCTCGAGAGAAGCAAGCAGAATCGTCGAGGAAGTCATCGACGAAGAGGGCCTCTACACGAAGGTGTGGCAGGCATTCGCGTTTGTAGGGGACGACAAGGTGACCGGAGTGCTGGGGGACGAGAGGAAGCTCGGTTATCAAGTCACAGTCAAGGTTGTGGAGTCTGTCGATGCGATGACTGCAGACTGGGTGAGGCTCGGCCCCGATGTGCTTGACAGGATGTCTACGAGGGTCACGAATGAGGTCGAGGGAGTCGTTGGCGTAGCTTATTCGATTTCCACAAAACCCCCGGCTACAATCGAGCCGCAGTGACGAGGCAGACTCGGATTTCACCCCCATAGGTGAAAAGGTTTGAAAAGGCGGAGGGCGAAGGAGCGATTCCAATGGAATTGGCCGAGAGGCAGATAGAGGTTGGTGAATTCACCATTAACTATGCGACGCTAGGCAGCGGTGAGCCGCTCCTGCTTCTTCATGGAAGCGAGCCGGGCGAGAACTGGCACGTCTGGGAACCTCTAGTCAGCCTGGCAGACTCCTACGATCTGGTTGCACCCGACCTACTCGGTCACGGGATGTCTTCCCGCCCATCGGAGACGCCTGACTACCGCATCCAGGCGCAGGCTCTTACCGACCTGACAGAAAAGCTGGGGATCAAGAATCTGTCCGTTGTGGGAGGAGGGTGGGGAGGGCAGGTCGCCCTTGAGTTCGCAGTCGCCAGAAGGGAAACGGTAAGGTCTCTTGTCTTGTTGGCGAGCACGTACGACAAGGACCAGCTGAAACGGCTCAAGACTTTGAGGAGGCCAACCCTCATCATCTATGCCGAAGACGACATGGTCACTCAGCTGAAGGCAGGGTACTTGCTTAGGGACGCGATCGGGACTTCAAGACTCGAGGTACTCGACCCGGTCGCCAGGGACCCGAGGTACGACTTCCGGATGTCGCACAGGCTGCAGAAATTCAGGGCGCCGAAGGTGCTGCAGCTGATTCGTCTGTTCCTTTCCCGCCCCAACGATATGGTCGCAGAGCCTCCCGAGTTGGAGAATGAACTCAGAGGGATGGAGCTCAGAAAGGAAGATGAGACGAATGGGAGCAGCGAAAGGGAAAACACCGGAGAGGGCGGCGTCCCTATCTAGAGGCCATCGCTACGCGTTCCTGCTCGTTCTTCTTCTTGACAGCGTAACTATTTGAGTCTCCAGCCGCGGCCTGTATGATCTCCTCTGCGAGGACCTCTTCGACGCTCCTTGAGGAGGCGAATGCCGCCTCCCTAACGCCCTCTGATATGAAACGCAGCGCGAGGTCGACTCTGCGGACAGGGGAAATGTCAACGGATTGGTGGTAAACTACACCGCCGTAGCTCAGTCGCGTGGTGTCTTCGTTAGGCGAAGCATTCTCAATGGCCTTCACTAGCTGTTGCACTGGGTTCTGGCCTGACTTGAGCTCGATTATTGCAAACGCGGTCTTCACGATGTTCATTGCCTTTTGCTTCTTCCCTCCCATTCTCCCCGTGTTCTTGGCGTATTTCTTTCCGAAGTGCGTCATCTGGTTGACGAGCCTCTCGACTAAGTTCACCCTCGTCTTACCGAACTTCTTGTGTTCGTGGCGCCCTCCGGAGTTTGGAACCAAGACGGGTTTCAGACCGATGACGTTTACCAGTCCCTGGTCCGCGACCTTTACACCTGCGGAGTCCCATCTGTTCCACAGGAGCATATTGGGGTATTCACTCGACTGTCTACTCAAGCGCTATCCTTGCCCTTCTCTCCTGCATTGATATGTCATCTATCTCCTGGGCTTCTCCTTCCGCCCATAGACGAGCTCGTTTAGTGAAACCCCGTTGACCTTGAAAACTGTCCATCTGACTCCAGGTATGTCCCCCATCGCCCTCTTCATCGATCCGCCTATTCCCTGCAACACGACCTCATCGTGTTCGTCGACATAGTTCAGGGCTCCGTCGCCGGGGAGGAAAGCCGTGATCTGCTTGCCGTTCTTGACGATCTGAACACGAACACACTTCCTAATCGCCGAGTTGGGTTGCTTGGACTCCACTCCGACCTTTTCGAGGACGATTCCTCGCGCCTGCGGCGCGCCCTCAAGCGGGTCTGACTTGTAGTCAAGCCCGAGCTTGCTCCTCTTGTACCACTTGTTTGACCAGCGCAGCCGCTGCCTCTTCTGCGAGACCTGTCTCGCCGCAAACTCTCCGCGAGGGGAACCCGGCAACTAATTTTCTAGCCGCAACCCCATTTCACCGTATAAAAGCGTTCAAAACTCGGTGGTGATTTGGACGCTCGCGATGCCGTGGTACCTGCGCAGCAAGAGTCTCACCTTCTCGGCATTCCTCCCTCCCATTCCAAGGGCCGCCCCTTTCTTCCGGTAGTCTACCACTACGGTGACAGTCTTCGTCCCATCGAGCTTGTCCCCCACCCTTACGTCCTGGATGTATCTCGCTCCCATTGCGTTCTTGACCATCCCTTCTATGTCCTCCGCCCATTCAACAATCTCCACGGGCCGGCGCAGGGCTCTCTCTATCTTCTTCACCGACGCCCCGTCCTTGCCGATTGCGAGTCCCATTTGGCCCGGGGCTACCACGAATATCACCCTGCTCATCTTGTCGTCGATTACGCAATCCCGTGCGGTTGCGCCAGTCATACCCTGGAACATGGAGAGCATCGAAAGTTCTTCCGAGGTCAGCTTAAATTCGGTCAACTGGCACTTCACTTAAGGAGCTGGTTCACGTCAGCTTCGCTGACGGAACGGAGCGAAACCGCGGAGACCCTGTACGGCCTCCCGACAAGCCTTGCCAGCTCGGCCGATGAGTGAGGGAGCACAACGACCGGGACTCCGTGCTTCTTCGCCTCGTCCCTGAGCCTCACCGCGAGGTTAGCGGGGACAGAACGCGTCATCAGGATTGCCTTGCTCCCCTTCATGGCTGATATACTCTCCTTGGCTCCGATTGCAGACTTTCCGCTTTTCATTGCGTCCTTCAGGACTTTCGTGAGGTGCGAGTTGTCTACTACCATTGGGTTGCCATCAACTCATGTAGAGGTCTATCATCCCTGTCCCTACCGGGATAGGAAGACCAACGATAACGTTTTCCGTCACACCCTTCAGGTCCTCGACCTCCCCTCTGACCGCTGCCTCCGCGAGGGTGGGGACTGTGATTTCGAACGCCGCCCTCGCAAGGACGCTGCTCTTTGCTCCAGCAATCCCGTGTCTCCCTATCTGCTGGATGTACCCCTTTGACGTCATAAGGTCAGCCACCAGGAACACGTGGCGGATGTCGACTTCGAGCCCCTGCTCGTCAAGGGTGCTCATAACCTCCCTCACGAGCGTCGTCCGGGCGGCCTCGATTCCAAGGACCTGCGCAACCTCGTGCACATTGTTTGTGTAGACGCGAGTAGGGTCCAC
>CAZHNH010000080.1:0-5687 GCA_964533695.1 uncultured Nitrosopumilales archaeon
CAAGGGCCTCCAAATTTACCACAACTTCGTAAGGCCGCATGAAGGTTTGAGCGGCAAGACCCCAGCAGAGGCCGCAGGGATAACAATCGAGGGCGCGGATAAGTGGAGGACTTTGATTCAGAACGCAACCGTCAGCAAGACTAGAGCAACCGACACTACACAGGAAGGATTGGGAGAGTGAGCAACCGAAGAGTCCACAGAACCCTCCGCAAGGTTCGGTCCAGTTCGGAATGTTCTGACCGTTCCGCTCAGGCATCTGAGATTCTGAATGAGTTAACCATCACCGGGACTCAGGTCCGGGAGGAAGTTTGGCGCCTTAAATAGAGCCAAGTCTCCGGTTGGGCATGGTCTACGACATTCCTGCCGGGACAATTGCCAGACGCAACCTCGTCGATGTGGACGAGGACAGTTCGGTCCTCGAAGCGGTCAGACGCATGGTGGAAGAGAGCCGGGGGAGCGTCATGGTCACTCGGAGGGGGGAACGGGTGGGGATCATGACGGAAAGGGACCTGATGAGGAAGGTCGTAGCCAAGGGGCTTGATCCAAGCAAGACGAAGGTGAAAGATGT
This sequence comes from uncultured Nitrosopumilales archaeon, assembly GCA_964533695.1. Taxonomy (GTDB): domain Archaea; phylum Thermoproteota; class Nitrososphaeria; order Nitrososphaerales; family Gagatemarchaeaceae; genus UBA183. Next base: position 569 of record CAZHNH010000080.1, read on the forward strand.
GATGAGTCCGCATCCCGTGACAATCGGCCAGGAGAAACCCCTAGGAGAGGCAATAGACCTTATGAACAGAAAAGGCGTGCGAAGGATGCTCGTCACGGACAACGGAAAGATAGTTGGAATCTTCACTCTGAGAGACATCATAAAACACATGAGGATCTGCGTCTACTGTGGGAAAGAAATCGGATCAGTGCTGGAAAATCAGGAGCCTGAGCCCTATATCGAGTGCGAGTGCGGTTCCAGATACCACAAGAAGTGCTCTGAGACAGTGGTGCACTGCGTCGACTGCTCGAGGACGCTTGTAACTCATGTGATCTACCCCGAACCTTCAGAAACATTCAGCGGGTAGAAAACAACCGACTCGCCAGCAAAGGAGCGCTAGCGCTCATGTTGCAGATACGTTATCGCGGTCTTTGTTTTGAAAGGCTATCAGCGAAGTGAACGAACAGAGTCCTGAAGATCTAGGTTGACCTCAGAATCGCAGAGCGACCGAAGACCTAATAGACTTTGAAATGGCGAGGCCTCCCAAGCGGTCCAAATGAAAGCGTCAATTCTTTCAAACTCAAGCAAGTTTGTATACTCAGCGATTAGAGAAGAGGACGATTTCGCCGAGGAACTGAAGAAACAGGGCAAGAAGATAGTCAAGCTGAGTAGTGGCGATCCCGCCCTATATCTTCACACCCCGCAGTACATCGTCGACGCCTATGTTGATGCACTCAAGAATGGAAAGACGACCTACTCGAGGTCACAAGGCGTCTTGGACCTTGTCAACGCAATAATCGAACGCTACAGGCAGAAATACCGTCTCAATCTCAGAGAAGAGGATATCATCGTAACGAGCGGGGTAGCAGAGGCCCTCACCTTCCTCAACGGCTCGTTAATCGACCCCGGAGATACTGCGATCATTCTGAAACCGTACTACACTCAGTATCCGGTCGCCATACGGATGCTCGGCGGCAACTTCTTGCTCGGTAAGTACGACGAGTCCAACGACTGGAGCATCGACCTAGACGCGTTAGCTAAGCTGGCAAAGATGGGAAAAAAGGGTAAAGGAAGGAATAGAATCAAGTACCTTCTGATTACAAACCCGAACAATCCGACAGGAACGGTGCTATCCAGACAGGCCCTTGAAGAAGTCGTCGAAATAGCGAGCGAGCACCAGATCCTTCTTGTAAGCGACGAGATATACGACGAAATCCTATTCGGTCGCGCGAGTTTCACGAGCGTCGGAGAGCTTGCGAAGGGGGTTCCCCACCTGATTCTCAATGGCGCGTCGAAAGCGTTCGCAGCAACAGGGTTTCGGATAGGTTACGTCGTGATACCCGAAATTGACAACGCGTCGGAAGAATTGAAACGTAAACTCGCAGACTACTGCAGAGTGAGACTGTCCGCGAACACCCCTGCCCAGTATGCAATAGCTAGCGCGATGGGCAACAAGGCTGAGCACGAGAGGACGGTTGGCGAGATGGTGAAGTCGATCGAGGGGGTCGTCGATACTGCAATGAAGCTGCTCGATGAGAATCCATGCCTTAGCACCGTAAGGCCACGGGGGGCGTTCTACATCTTCCCGAGGATCGACATGAAGTCGCTGGACTTCAAGGGTGATAGGGAATTCGTCCATGCCCTGCTGGAGGAAAAGCTGGTGCAGACGACGAGAGGCTCGGGTTTTGGGGCACCTGACCACTTTAGGATCGTCGCCCTGGCACCGAAGGAAGTGATGAGGGGCTGCATAGAGGGAGTCAATGACCTCTGCAGGCGACACGCAAGATAGCCGAGACTGAGAAAACCGAATCTTCACCTACGAACGGATGTTCCGACCGCTTGCCTTCCGGTTGCACCACTTCACGTGTGCCCGCTCACGGCTCGCGGGAGGTAGGGTTCCTCGAGATACTTCCCTTCATCCTCCGAAATTTTCACGCTGAGCGATCCGACCATGTCTTCAAGGTGCGACACGTTTGAAGTGCCAACTATGGGTGCTGTCACGCCCTTCTGGAGCAGCCAAGCCAGTGCGACCTGGTTAGGTGACACACCCTTCCTATTCGCCATCTCTACGACCCTTTCTGCGATGCTTGCGCTCTCAGGTCGCGTTGCATACCTAGTGTATCCGGCAGACCCTGGGGCTACCCTCGCGCTATCCCCTTCCGAAGTGATGAATCTCCCTTTCTGGGAGTACTTGCCAGATAGAAAGCCTCCGGCAGTAGGGCTCCATGGAATTAGAGCAATTCCCTCCGACTTGCACAGCGGTATCATCTCTCTTTCCTCCTCCCTGTAGAGCAAGTTGTACAGATTCTGCATGCTGATGAAGCGTGCGTACCCCTCTACGTCACTTGTGTAGAGGGCCTTTGCGAACTGCCAAGCCCACATACTTGACGCTCCTATATATCGCACTGATCCGCTCTGAACGAGGTCACTAAGGGCTGAGAGAGTCTCTCTTATGGGAGTATCATAGTCCCACCTGTGTATCTGGTAGAGATCGACGTGGTCTGTCTTCAATCTTCGAAGCGACTCGCGAGATTGCCACATGATGTGCTTTCGCGAAAGACCTTTCTGGTTTACCCCAGGGCCCATCTCGCTGCGGACCTTTGTGGCCACGACGGCGTCCTCACGCGAGCCTGTGAGGAACTCGCCTAGGAGCTCTTCTGACCTCCCCTTCGAGTACACGTTCGCCGTGTCATAGAAGTTTATCCCCAGATCCCATGCGCGCCTGAGCACGCGCTTCGCCTCCTCCCCGTCGGCCATCCACTTGGCCTCAGTACCAAACGACATGCATCCCAGGCAAATCCGAGAAATCTTGAGGCCAGTCGGGCCGAGCCTAACGTATTCCATAGGCCGGGTTGGTCCAGGGAAGTTTATGAGTGTACCTGGCGGGCGCTCTTGCGTCAGCTTACGCGATCTTCGCGTGTGAGTCCGAGTTCATGTACTTAAACGGAGCACCTTCCGGTAGTCAGGAACATTCCGATGAAGTTCTGCCCAGGCTGCGGAGCGAGGGTGAAGCAAACCACTGTCGGTCAGCCAGGCAACTGCGGGCGCTGCGGCGTCAAACTCTCCAACACTCTTGTGTCTAGGAGAGTCGGACTTGCTGACAATTTCCCCTTCGATACAATGAGGCCATCCCAGAGTGAAGTACTCAGCCAAGTCGAGTCAGCACTTGCGGAGTCGAAGAAGTTCATAATCCTTGAGGCACCAGTCGGATTCGGCAAATCAGCCATCGCCGCAGCCCTGTGCAATCACCTTGGGTCGGCTTACCTCCTGACTTCAACGAAGCAGCTCCAAGACCAATACTCGGCGGACTTCGGGTTCCCGATTGTAACTGGGAAGGCTAACTTCACATGCCTCGTCCCGACGTCCTCGGGGAAGCACCTCCCGTGCAGCAAGGGAAGGTGCGAAGTGGATTGGAAGCTCTCCGAGTGTCCTCACTACCTTACCTTTGAAGACTATGATCAGCACCAGCGTGGCGCCTGCGGTCGAGACTCGAAGTGCAGATCTCTCAAGGACGGCAAGCTCTGCACCTATTATGAACAGAAGTGGGACGCGTTCAGAGCTCCGATAGTTGTGGCCAACTACCCGTTTTTCCTTACGGAGCTTAAGCACACGGATGATATCAAACATCGGAGGATCCTAGTGTGCGACGAAGCGCACGATCTTGAGAAGCAGATGGTCGGAGCGTCTTCGTTCACGCTAAGGAGATCTCTCGTGGAAGGTTTCCGAAGTGACAACAGGTCTGGGGAGAGCGGGAACTTGCACGATCGCCGCCAACCATTCTTCATTCCTGACTTGGGGGTCGAGGCAGCCTCCGATTGGAGAGCCCCTCTCAACGAGGCGAAGCGGGTTTTGGAGATGTTCCTTGACCGGAACATGGATGACGAGTCATTGCAAGACAGGATTGCGTCTTGCAAGGACACCCTTGACTCGTTGGACGCCTTCATCTCCGAGCTTGATTCGAGCCCAGAGAATTGGGTGGTGAATAGCCTTGAGAAGACTGCGATGGTGGAGGGAGGTGGTTTCCTGGTTGATGAAGTAGCCTTTCAGCCTCTCGACGTGAGCGCATATACATCCGCCCTATTCGACAGCGCTGACACTATACTGTTAATGTCAGCGACTGTCTTCTCGAAGGAGCTCTTCTGCAAGACCCTAGGCATCGTCGAGGAGGAAGCATCATTCATCAGAGTGAGGGAATCGTCGTTCCCTATAGGCAACAGGATCATTCATGCTCTGAACACAGCGCAGCTCAATAGGAACACCATGGAGGCCTCTCTTGCCGCTGTCACGAAAGCAGTCGACGACATCATGACTCTCCACTCCGGGGAAAGGGGAGTGATTCATACCACGTCCTACCAACAGGCTCGATACATCAAAGAGCACGTCTCGGAAAGGAACCGCACGAGGATCTCAAGCACAGAAGGGATTGCCTCCAGGTCCGCGCTGATCCGTGCACACGGCTCAAGAGACGAGTCAGTGCTCATTTCACCGAGCCTTTACCAGGGTGTCGACCTTAAGGACGACCTTTCACGATTCCAAATCTTGGTCAAGGTCCCGTACGCTGACCTTTCAGAGAGAAGAACGAGGGTCAAGTTGGAAAGAGAAAGGGCGTGGTACGACTGGCAGACGGCGTTGAGGCTGGTTCAGACCTATGGCAGGAGCGTCAGGAGTGAAACAGATTACGCCGTCACTTACGTACTCGATTCAAACTTCACGCGCTTCATGAGCGAACATAGAAGCCTCTTTCCGGAATACTTCCTAGAGGCCGTCAAGACGACAAACGACAGCGTCACGTAAGTCCCATCGAAAACTGCACCGATGGGATCTGGCCAGATTGGATGGGCGCGTCGTGTTCCTCAGGAGACCCAGCCTCTGGACTAAGTTTTCCTCATAGAACCCCACAACGCAGGCTGCTTCGCAGATTCTATATCTCCGCCCCTCTAATGCAGGGTTCGAATTCTATGTGGAAAGAGCAGACGGTCAGGATGCGTTCAGCGACGTCGGTCACCCCGAGACGAGCGAGATAAGCCCAACTTTCAGCGCGCAGGCAATGTGGTATCTTCTATGACAGTGGATATGATACTTCCTATGGGTGGAATTGCTGTGCTTTGCTATGAACGGATAGTTACTTATCATCCTCTGG
>CAZHNH010000081.1:0-44034 GCA_964533695.1 uncultured Nitrosopumilales archaeon
AAGAAGAGTCTCCGAACCTGTTTACGACACTCTCTACGACGACGCGTGCCATACCCTTCCCGGGCTCCGGCCGGAGGGTCATCCTGTCTGACACTGTCGGCTTCATTTCGCGACTCCCCACTTATCTTGTGGAGTCGTTCCGATCAACACTTGACGAACTCACCTACGCCGATTTGATTCTCTTGGTCGTCGATGCGAGCGAAAGTCACGAGAGCATGAGGGTCAAGTTGGGAAGCTGTGCTGAAATCCTGCAACAGCTGGCTGTCGACCCGAAGAAAATCCTGTTGGTCCTCAACAAGGTCGACCTACTCCCTCCCGGAGCATGGTCCGACAGTGGCAAAAGTCTCTCAGAGGGATATGATTCTGTCAGAGTATCCGCTACGCGAGGAGATGGATTGAAACGGCTACGAAATCAGATTCTCGAGCGGACACGTGAGGCCCATCTGAGGATGACTGACGGAAGGCGAAGACAGCAGTACGGAACGCTCTCCTAACATGAATATCTTGTAGTGCTCTATCTTTGGCTGAATCTTCATCGCGGAACTCAGACGGCTCTTCCGAATCCCTTCATCTAGAGCAATTCGTTGGAGTCTTCAGCTGATATAGGTATTGCGATGCCGCGTCTGGCTAACAGTCGTTGGCGCGCGAGGGCATTTCAGTAGGCGAGCCTGTACAGGTCTGTAAAGATTCATAACGCAAGGGCGAGCGGAAACCCAACGTTCAGCTTTCGGGCGGAGCCTCTCCCGACCCGCTGTTCAGCTTGGCTACGAGCCGTGCCCCGAGGATTTCATAAGTGCCGGAATCCTGTCTCCAATGAGTCTTTGCTTTCTGTACCTCGACCCTCGCCTTGAACAGAGGGCAATCTAGCACGAATGTTTCGCCTTCCCCCCCTTCCAGAGCGGCGTTGAACCTGAACTTCCTGCCAAGTGCGATTAACTCGCCGACGGCAGCATCGTCGATGATGCGCCCGAGCCATCCCCGGTCCAATCCGAGCGCAGAAACGCTGACAATCATCGCAACAAAGCCATCCCTCACCAGCCTTCTCAGGTGCTGCTCCGCATCAACTCCCCACAAAGGTGAAATGCACTGAAGGCCCAGTTCCTCGCAAACTCTCTCTACGCGACTCTTTTGGTAGGAACTCGCCAGCGCGCCTGAGTAGATGCCCTCCAACCCGTATGTCTCTTTTGCGCGCTGGATTGCAGAAACGAGATCTTCCAACTCCTCTTCCTTTACCCCGGGTGTCTCCTGCACTATCTGCGGAATGCCAATCGCTTCGGCCTGAAGTTTGGTCCAGTTCAGATCTGGGTAATGGAACATGTATGAGGCTTCAGATCTTGGAAACATTGTTATCAGACATGCCAGCTGATTCCGTTGAGACGCGAGATACGCCGCGTAGGTGGAGTCCTTGCCCCCTGAGAAGAGCGTACCTACTCTCAATCTATGCCACGCAACTCGTTGCTGTGCAAGTGCCTCAAGATAATTAAATACGCAGAACTAGGTCAACAATCCGGATGCTCGATTCGCTCAGAGATGGTTTGCAGGCAGCGGTCAAGAAACTGGTGGGATCCACAACGGTCGACGAAAAGGCGGTCAAAGAGTTTGTGCGGGACCTTCAGCGGACGCTCATACAGTCTGATGTCAATGTCAAGATGGCCCTTGAGGTGACGGAGCGGGTCGAAAAGAGGGTCCTGGAGGAGAAGCCGCCTCCCGGAATAACCAGGAAGGACCAAGTGATTTCCGTGTTGTATGATGAGCTGGCCCGCCTACTTGGGGGAGAGGGGGGGCTAAATCTCGACAAGGGCAAGACCAGCGTCATCGTGATGCTAGGGGTCCAAGGGTCAGGCAAAACTACCGTGACAGGGAAGATGGCTCGTCTGTACAGTAAGAGAGGGTTCAAGGTAGGAATCGTTGCCGCGGATACTTTCAGGCCAGGGGCGATCGTCCAACTGAAAACGCTAGCTTCCAAGTCTGGCGTCGAAGTTTACAGTGATGAGAATGAGAAAAACGCGGTGAAAATTGCGAGGGCCGGAAAGAGACAGTTCGAAAGCTCAAAGAATCTGATAATAATCGACACGGCAGGGAGGCACAAGGAGGAAAAAGGGCTTCTCCAAGAGATGCGTGAGGTGGTGGAGGCAGTCAAGCCTGATGTCACACTCCTCGTAATAGACGGGACGATTGGTCAACAGTGCTACAGCCAAGCACTCGCATTTCATCAGGCTGCCCCTGTCGGTGGCATAGTGGTCACGAAACTCGATGGAGCGGCAAAGGGCGGGGGAGCGCTAGCGGCGTCGGCAGCGACGGGGGCCAAGGTCTTCTTCATTGGAACCGGTGAAAGGATAGACGACTTGGAGGAATTCACTCCATCGAGGTTCGTAGGGAGGCTGCTGGGGATGGGAGACCTCAAGTCGTTGATGGACATGGTCCGAATGTCAGAAGTCGAGATCGACGAGAAAGCTGTCCAAAGAGTGATGTCTGGTAAGTTGACAATGGATGACTTGCTCGCGCAATTTGAACAGATGAACAAGTTCGGGTCCCTGAAGAAGGTGATAGAACGCATTCCTGGATTTTCTGGGACTGTGAATCCTCAGGAACTCGAGAAGGCAGAAGATAGAGTAAAAGTCTACAAAGCGATAATCCAATCGATGACAGCGACAGAAAAAGGAGACCCAGAGAAGATTAACTCTTCTCGTCTCAAGCGGATTGCAAGAGGATCCGGTCGGAGTGAAAAGGACGTGAGGGAACTGCTTTCAAGATACAAACAGATGAAGTCTCTTGTGAAGACTAGCAAAGGCCGCGAATTCCGTCAGATGATGCGTCGTGCAGGTGCTCAGTAGGGTGCCGCCAGGGGCACACTCATACCCCCTTTGCGGCTTCTGCATTCAAAGACAAGGAGGGTCAGGGCCCATGGAGGTCGTGGGCAGTCGCGACTGTTTCATCTGCACTGGCCTGATGAGAAAGGTGCCGAAGATGGCGGAATCAGCCGTCCGAAAAGCAAGCCATTACCAGTTCAGGACATTTGCGGTCGGGGTGTCACTTCCAGAAGGAATCCAAGACAGAGAAGACGAACTGAGATCGGATCTAAGACTCAGGGGAAACGAGACTATCAAGACACAGACGTCCAGATTAGTCGCGGCAAAGATTGCCTCAGAACTGGACAGACGAGTAGACAGACTGAAACCGGATTTGACACTTCTGATCGGCCTAGGAACGGGAGAAATCGCTGTCTCCTCCAGGCCTGTCTTCCTCTATGGTAGGTACACCAAACCCCCGGGGATTACCCAGAGGCGAGAACTTTGTCCTGAGTGCAGAGGAAAAGGGTGCAGAAAGTGCCGCCGAAGTGGGTTCGTGCGCGCTCCGAGCGTCGAAGAAGTACTCCGCAAGAAACTCTCTTCGTTCATGGGGAGTGACGTAATGACGTTCACATGGCTGGGAAGCGAGGATAGGAGTAGCATAGTATTCCCCCCCGGGAGACCATTCATTGCAGAGGTGAAGTGCCCTGTGAAGAGAGTCTCTCCTCATGCATTCGCAGCCATCTGTGGCGGCAGGAGGGTCGTGGTGTCAGGGTGCAGGATGCTCAAATCCAAACCGACCAATCTTCCGAGTTTCCGGTTCAAGACAAAGATATTCGCAACGGCCGCCTCGAAAGTCCACGACAAGGACATGGCAAGGCTCCGAGAAACCTTTAGGAGAAGAGAGGTCAGATTCGACAGGCCTTATGATAGACCGGCCTCAAAGATGGTCTACAGTGTTGATGCGACTGTGAGAGGAAGGGCCCTGGCTATCAGGGCTGAACTAGATGGAGGGCTGCCAGTCAAGAGATTCGTCAGTGGCGAACTCGTTTCACCGTCTGTGTCGGAAGTCTTAAAAACTGAAGTTAGATGTCGCAGATTCGATATCTGTAGAGTCACCGAAACGAGAAGATTCGAAATTGGCTAAATCGCATGGATTCAGAAGAAGGACCAGGTCTCTTTTGAAAGCGGCGAAGACAAAGAGGGGTCTGAGTAGCTTGCTCGTAGAATACTCTCCGAAGGACAGGGTTGTCGTCAAGATAGATCCGTCCCAGGTCAAAGGGATGCCCCATCGCAGGTTCAATGGTTTGGTAGGAACGGTGAAGGATATCGGAAGACGCTCTATCACGTTAGACGTCGTCGTGGGCAACAAGACAAAGACACTAGTCGCGAGGAAAGAACACGTCGTGCGGCTGGAGACGAAATGATGCCAGAGGACCACACGAAGAGGCTTCTGACAATCCCAGAAGCACATCAAGTCTTGCAAAAGATCGATGTCGAGAAGGCCGACCAGATTCAGAAGAGAACTCTTGATTACACCGCAAAATTCGCGAAGGCCCCCCCAGAGAATGCCAAGAAACTCCGCAAAGAACTGGAATCAGAGTGTGGACTAAGCGAAGAGGAGGCGGTTGAGGTCGTGAACGTGATGCCGAAGTCCATCGAGGAGCTGAGAACTTTCACATCAGGCTGGAGGAAGTTGCTCCCCACTGAAACCCTCGAGAAGATTCTGAAAATATTGAAGTAGCAGGCTTGCGACCAAGCGTTAAATAACAAGCAATGCCCGAATGATGCTAAAGTTTGGTGATTGTATCCATGGTGCAAGCTAGCGTAACACAGCGCGCATGGGAGCGCCTTTTCAGCTAGGCTCCGCATAGAAGGTGTTGTTCCGGGAAATGTCATCGGCCGACAAGAAGTACGAGGAATTCGCGAGAGTCTTGGACTTCCTGCCACGTGGGAAGTCAGAAGTGATCAAGGGGAGGGAGGGACCAATGGTGGAAGCAATAGGCGAGGAGAGACTGACACTTCTTGAGCTCCTCGCGATGGAGAACCAGGGCTTCGAACCGGCAGAGAGGGTCAAGATTGGAAAAGAGGGGCGGGAGAAAATAGTCAGCGTTTTGGGCAAGCTGACTTACGAGGAGCTCACGCCAGAGGCCAAGACCTCACTCCCTGCTGTGGTGGAAAGCATCGTCATGAGTAGCGAAGCTAAATATGTTGCATACTTTAACGAGTTGCAACCACTTACACCGAGGCTACACGGCCTGGAGTTGATTCCGGGTATCGGCAAAACATTCATGCACGAGATAATCGAGATGCGAGAGAGGAAACCTTTCACGAGCTTCATGGACATACAGGACAGAGTTGGGCTCAGGGAACCCGCGAAGATGGTCGCCAAGAGAATAGTAGAAGAGCTTGCCGGGGAATCCCACATTTCTCTTTTCGTGAAGAAATGAAACGCAGGACCCTAGGCCAGCACTACCTTATCGATGGCGAAGTAGTAAACACAATCATCGGTGACGCCGCGATCAAGCCACGTGAACGAATCCTGGAGATAGGGACAGGGAGGGGCGTTCTGACCAAGCAGCTCGTAAGACTGGGTGCAAGTCTCGAGGGATACGAAGTCGATGGGGAGAACTTCACCGCGACGCTTGCAGAATTGGGACCGGAGAAGGCGGTCATCCATCATGGGGATGCATTCAAGGAGAATCCCGACTTCGACGTATTGGTCTCTAGTCTGCCGTACTCGAGATCGGCGAGCTTCGTCGAATGGATCAGCCGAGTGAGGTACAACAGAGCCGTGGTGCTCCTTCAAGACGACTTCGTAGCGAAGATGATGTCGAAGCCGGGAACCAGAGAATATCGAGCGGTCTCTGTCATAGCCCAGACATCATCAGAGCTCACTGTGTTGGGGCGAGTGGGGAGGAGTTCGTTCTCACCTGCACCCAATGTCGAGTCGATCATTTTGTTGGTCAAACCGAAAAGGCGCCTAAAGGATTCTGAAGTCTCGGTAATAAAACGAATATTCTCCTTGAGAAGACGGGAAGTAGCTTCAGTCGGAGCTACCTTTGGGATGAGTCTGACTGCGGAACGCTACGGAAAGAGGCGCGTCTACTCGCTCACACCTTCGGAGGTCCTAGAAATCTGCGGCCTATACGCCGAAACATGCAATCAGACATGGCGAAATATGAGTTGACGACCTGCCACCTGCTGACATGACAGCATGCTACAGGAAGCGTTGAAACACCCGGCAATGATGTGCATAAGCGCAGATTGTTGTTTAAGAGAGACACGACCCAAGCATGGGTTGAGCTGAGTTGATCCCTGAAGGCACTTCAGTGACCCTAGTCGAACCCAGTTATCCTGTCAATGTTGGACACGCAGCCAGACTGTTGAAGAACTTCGGAGTGGAGAAGCTCTACCTGGTAAGACCACGTGTGGATATCTCGATGGCCGCAATCTATGCGTCGCATGCCGCAGACGTCCTCGACCGTGCTATTGTGACTACGTTCGATCGGGTCAGAAGGGAGAATGAGCTTCTCATAGCGACGACAGCCGTTAGGGCTTCTAGGAGGTCGAATGTGATCCGAAGGACAGTAGGACCAGATAGGCTTCATCCCCTGCTTTCATCCTCAACGACGTCGTCCATTGTCTTCGGACGGGACACGACTGGGCTGACCAATGAAGAAATCAAGAACTGTGATGTGACGATGACAATTGAAACGGCTCCGGCCTACCGAGCCCTAAACCTCGGTCATGCAGTAGCAATCGCGCTCTATCTCGCATCTAGGGGGAGACGGAATGGGATCAGAATCCAGAGCCTAAAGGCAAGGGAGGTCTTTGCCCAGAGCCTTTCCGACCTCGCCGTAGCTTCCAAGATGCCGTCTCACAAGGTGAAGAGTCTCTTCGAAGAGGGAAGGAGGCTCGCAAGCACCTCCAATCTCTCGGACAGTCAACTGAATCTGATGACAGGAGTGATGCGTAGAGCCCTCACCGCACTCGGGTCATCCTGAAGCAGACTCGAATACATAGACGGCCCTTTTTATCCAACGCGTGCTTTCAAAGGATAGCCTTACCGGATATTGGAAGCCAATCGGGCCAGGTTGGAATAGCCTTAACCCGAGTGCACGCCCCTCCAGAGTCAGAGAGACCTCTTCACCTTCCATAGTCTCGATGACAGGCACCACCAAGACAATCCTCCCCCCTGGCCGGATGACACGGGTCATTGAAGCCAATGCGTCTCCATAAACCTCCCCCGCCTGGCCGATCAAGTCGGCAGCTGTCCGTGTTCTTGGCCTCGCATTAATCGTCGGCAAGAGCAGAGGTTCTGACACTATTGCGTCCACTTTCGACCCCCGGAGCATCCCAGGTAGCTCCCTAGCATCTCCTACCCTGATGTCGTACCCCCAATCCTTGACGCTACCGACCAGCCATCCAAGGTTCTCTCTGGCATCTTTGACTCGGTTCGTCTTGGCATCGAGGCCTAGACACCGCATCGAACGCATGAATGCCTCCGCCAGAATGGTTCCGGAGCCGCAAAACGGGTCGAGAATTGTCTGGCCCATTGTAAGACCGGAAAGATTGAGCAGAACACGCGCGAGCCTTGGTGACATTGAAATGTCAGAGTGCGGGGTTGGCTTCTGTGTTCCGCGGTCACGCATTGACACAGAATCCGGAATCCAAACTGTTGGACCCAACCCAATGCCGCCGTGATATGGAAATGCAACAATGTCAAGGGCCGATCGTGACTGCACCTGTTCGGAGAGCAGCTCATTGTCAACTGGCCTCAAAAGATGAGCCTTGCGAAAACCGGCCCTCTTGACCTCGTCGAGTAGTGCTCTTACGATGTCTTCGTAGTCATCTGTGTTAACATCATAGCTGCTGACTGATAGAGTCACCTTATCGTGAAGGAGTTCTGTAACGCCTTCGACCAACTTGGCAACGCCACTGGAAGGTTCCTCTGATACAGCCATGAGTGGGGCTATTTTGTGAGCCCCAGCGAGGTCTGACAACCGCTCTTGACCTGGCCGTCTGATGCGCAGGACAGATATCCGATCACATGGAACTTCAGCCTTGAGGAGTGGGCCCTCAAGGACAGAGCAGGCTTCAAGCAAGGAAAGCTTTCCAAAGACGAGCACCAACCCTACCTCGTCCGAGTCGATGAGACGATTTGGTAGGACGAATGGCATGAGGCTTCTCGACTCGGCGGCGGTATTAAGCGTGAAGATTAATTAGGGGTCTAAGTCGGCGAGTCAGTCTCAACTGAGCGGCATTGCATGGAAAGAACTACCGGACAATAAGGGGGATGGCTTACACAAGTAAGAAGTTCGCCCCCGGAGCCCCAAACCCGAAGGTGGCCAGGTTCACCACTGGGAAATCAAGCCCTGACTACGACTATGTGGTCAGGTTGATTTCAGAAGGAAGGGTGCAGATTAGACATAACGCCCTCGAAGCTGCTAGAGTCGCAGCAAACAAGAAACTGGCACTGATTGGCGAAGAGAACTACCATCTCCTTGTGAAGACCTATCCACACATCATCTTAAGGGAGAACAAGATGATTGCAACAGCAGGTGCTGACAGACTTCAAGAAGGCATGCGGAAGGCCTTTGGAAAGCCGATCGGCCTCGCAGCGCGGGTCGAGATTGGAAACGCTGTTCTCGAACTTAGCGTGAAATCCGAAAATCTTGAGAAAGCTAAGGAGGCCATGAAGGCGGCGTCCGCGAAACTCCCCATGAAAACACACCCGGAGATTATCCAGTTAGAGAAGACGATGACCAGTTGACTGTAAGGATTGACGAGGCCAAGGTCTTTGATGTAATCGAAGCCAAGAGGCCTTCAGTGGTTGTTGTAAACGCTCCGGAAGGGCTCCTTAGACAGACGAAGGACTTGATGGACAGGGTTCGAGAGAGATACGGGGTGATTAGCATTCTTGCAGGCGACAGCTGCTTTGGGATATGCGATACAGTCGACGATGAGGTGGAGAAACTGCATGCGGACCTTGCCTTGCACATCGGTCATAATGCGATGGTCGAGACTGTCGGAGACTTTACCTATTTGATAGATGCCGTTGACGACGCTGACTTCGACGAGGTTGTGGAAACGGCTACGCCACTTCTGGCACCCTACCATAGGATAGGCATTGCGACGTTTAGCCAGCATTTGCACCAGCTCGGGCCTGTCATGACGAAACTGGAAGAGAAGGGGTTTGAGGTCAAAATCGGGAAGAAAAACAACTTGATGATGGAGGGCCAAGTATTCGGGTGCGATTTCTCGACATCGCAACCGCTCAGCGACGAAGTTGACGCCTTCGTATTCCTCGGCGAGAGCGAATTTCACGCGGTCGGCGTGGCACTCGCAACTGCGAAGCCGACATTCATGCTTGACCCCCACATGAATGAAGTGACAGACATGCAAAAGGCCGCGGAATTGAGGCGGAAGAAAGCGATTCTGGCTGTCTACCAGGCGTTGGATGCGCGTGTCTTCGGCGTGATCACCGGCCTAAAGGAGGGTCAGAAGATGCTTGGTAGGAGCAAGTGGATATCAAAGAGGCTTGAGATGAACGGCAAGAAAGTCATACAAATTGCGCTCAGAGAAGTGACCCCCGAGAGGCTAGCACCACATCGTGACATAGAGGCCTTCGTGCAGACCGCGTGTCCGAGGATATCTATCGATGGGTTCGGTTTCGACAGGCCTGTTCTTTCGATACCCCAGGCTGATGCACTGGTGGCCCTGATGGAAGGGAGGGGAATAGGAGAGTTCTTGCAGAGGCCGAAATGGATAGAACTGACTGTTGGGCTGGTGCCACGATGAAAGACTCGAAAGTGAAGAAAGTTCTCCCCGGCGATAAGATTGCTGTCTCGGAGGAATTCCTCCCAGGCAAACACACTTACGACGATGCGGGCTTCATAAGGGCTCTTACGGTGGGGGGTGTCAAGCTAGACGTTAAGAATATGGAGATTTCCGTCAATCCGGCTGTGGAAGCATCTACGGTCAGGGTTGAGGACTGGGTAACGGGCCAGGTTGAGGTCGCACAGTCGAATTCGGCGGGCCTCAAGATCTATTACGTCAACGGAGCTCGGATGGACAAAGACTTCTCGGGAACGCTTTCACTGCGTGGGTTTGGAGGAGGCCGAGGAACCAGGAAGGGACCGCCGGTGAAGCTTGGAGACATAGTGAGATGCAGGGTCTTCAGTCTTGTGAATGGCATCATCCACCTTGCGATTGATGAACCGGACATGGGGGTTGTCCACGCACTCTGTGGCAACTGCGGAAGGCCACTTCTAAAGGGAGGAAGAGATAAGGCGAAGTGTGACGAATGTGGTAATGTTGAGGATAGGAAGCTAGCGGCCGACTTTGGGACCGCTCCGATTCGACCGTGAGCTTATTAACAAGACATAGAGGGCAGGCTCGGAAAATGCAGATTCAGGCTACCGTTGAAGACGAGAAGGGCCTTGTCGTGGAGATTACAGGTGAAGATTACTCGCTGGCAGAAATCGTTCATTACGAACTCCTTGAGGAGAAGAGCGTTACCTTCGCTGGCGTGCTCCCACCCCACCCACTAATCAAGAAACTCGTCCTGAAAGTCAGATCGCAGCGGACCAGGCCTGAGAAGGCTTTCTCCAACAGCGTAGAAAGGGCTGTTCAGACGACCCAAGAGCTCCTCGCAAACATGAAAAAGGCGCTCGGCGGTGGGCCCAGCTGAAGTTCTGTCCAAAGTGCGGCACACGCATGAAGCTGAAGCAAGTAAAAGGCCCCAAGGAACTGTCCATAACCTACGCTTGCGACAACTGTGGCTACTCAAACAAGGCCGGCAAGACTGTGACACAGGCGACAGAAGAAGACTTGGCGAACGTCGCCCCAATCAAGGTTGTCGGAGACAAGGAAAACAAGTTGACGTCTCTGCCGACAACTAAGATTGATTGTCCGAAGTGCGGGAACAACGAAGCAATGTGGTGGTTCTTGCAAACAAGAAGCGGAGACGAGCCCCCGACCCAGTTCTACAGATGTGTGAAGTGCAACCACACGTGGCGGAGTTACTCCTAGAACTCATTCGTCTCGGGTACGTACTTCAACGGCATTTCCACCAACGATGAGAATCTCCGCATTTACCGCCGGAAGCGAAGCGATGTCTTCTACTTCGAAGGGGCCGTAATGCCTGAGATCGAGTCCAACTAATTCGTCGACGTGCTTAATGAATTTCACGATGACGCTCCGCTCGGTTTCGCTCTTTTGGGCGAATTCTATGAATGACGGCTTGCCCGCCGAAACCGCCTCTACAAACGCCGCAAGTCGCTTCGCAAACTTCTCCTGTAAAGAGCAGACGTAACGTTCTTCCGGAAGCAATTCGAATGACAGATGCTTCTGGATCGCTTTTTCCGTCCTAACGGTTAGCAATTCCCACGTCATCGAGTCTATCATGTCCACTTGCCTAGCAATCAGCCTGTTTGCAACCTCTGAAGCATTTGAACCTGTTGACCTCCTAATTCTCTGAGTGTATGTGGATATCTTAGAGTAAAAGTCGTGAGGCAGTTTCTGCAACCCTGCAGTGTCTTCCTCAGAATCGAGTGCCCTCTTGAGGACCTCCAACATCGTACCTGTCATTCAAGCGACCTCCGCAAGCCCCCTTGTTAAGATGAACACCGCAGCGTATGTGGGAAGCTCAGCGGTCTGTGATTTGAAAGGACCAAATTCCCTTCCTTTGATCATGAATTTGGGACAAAAGCCGACATTGAGATTGACCAGCTTCTCACTTAGTACTACTGGATCCTGTTGAGGATTGAAATTCTCGATGGATTCGACGCGTAGCTTACACATGCCCGTGTTGCCATGCAGTGTCCCTGCGAGCCTGAATACCCTGTGGATATCTGTAGTGACGGAGGAATCAACCATCGCTCTCTGGTACGTGATGGAGTCTGAAACGAGTCTCTGAAGAGTTCCAGTGTACCCTTCCCGCTTCTCGTTGACGTACCCTGCAATCCTTCCAATCCACCCTCTATCTTGAGATCTGAAGTCGGACTTCCTCCTCTTCATGACCGAGACGATTGTCTGGGGCGGCGGCAGGGATGCTCCGAGCATGTAGCCTGCCACTTCAGCCCGGCCGGTCTGGTTGAGAGAATGGAATCTCTCATCCGAGATTTGAAGGTGGTATCCTCTGTTTCCTGAGAAATACAGTTTGATGGACTCACGCGGCACTCCGAAGTCGTCCGCAAGAAACCATACGACGCGCAGCGCGTGGTCCCTGGCTGCCTCAAGGCAGGTCTCGCACGTTCCGTGGAATTCGACGGTAGAAGATTTCGCGCATCGTGGGCATTGCTGAGGTCTGGGGAGCTTCCCTGAAGAGTTGCAATTTCGGCAATACCAGAGGTCATGGTTTCTCTTGCACATAGTAGGTATGTCGGTCGCGTCTATGTCGAAAATTAGCTCTGCGCCCAACCATCCCTTCTCTTCTATAGGAGCTGTTGGAGAGTCATACCTCGCATTCGAGCAGTAGACCGATGAAGGCGATTGCTTCAGTATTTCTGCAACAGCTTCACCTTCACTTCTGAACGAAAGATGTCTGACCATCCCGCCTCCAAATGGGATGTAACCGAACTCTCTTGATTGTATGTCATCGGGAAACTCAATCGAGTCGGCCCATCTAAAGTAGTACTCTCTGTAAGCCTGTTTAAGGAACAAAACTGTTGCAGGATTCAATCAGATACCCTCTTCTATGGTCAGAGAGATAAGGTGTCTGGCCATCCGAGGGACGTATTGGCTGACTGGCAGGAGTAATTGTGCATTGCATTATTCGAGTTGGGATTCTGATTCGGGTCTTGACCTGCCAGCAGCATGGGCTTGGATGGAATGGAGTTGGCCGTCCAACAAAGCGAGGGGAAGGTCAAGCCATCCGACTGGCGACTAGAGGACGTTTGCTATCCTTGCAGAACCCTGAAGGAATTCTGTTGGCGTAGGAAGAGGTTCATCTGGTCAGACGGATCAGATTACCGTCGATTAGTCGTTAACCCGTGGAGCTAGGAAGTAGTGTATGCGCGCCCCTTGATCATTAAGCTTGAATTCTAAGCGGATTGGCTTCTTCGTTGAAAATTCTGCTAGCAGGGTATCCGACACCCCCCCCATCGCCTTTGAGATTCCCATGAGATAGTCAATTGAATATGTCGCCTTGCTGTCCGCCGCTACCTGGAGGTCAAGCACATCAGCATCGTTCTTGTCGAGAGCGATGTCTGCCTTGCCGACATCCGACTTGCCGGAAAATGATAGTTTGTCTTTCGAAGCTTGGATTGTTACTTGATCCGACACCACCGAGATGTCACTCAGGAGCTTCTCGAAAATGCTCTTCGTCAGCGTGACTTTCGTGTCGAACTCTAATTTGGGCAAGGGGGCTGCTCCGCCAGTGCTCTCGATGAGATGGACTGCGAATTCTCGTTTGTAACCATTCTTGAGTGTCACCCTGATTGTCTCCTCTTCATCTGCCGCAATCTCCACACTATCCTTACCGTCGCTCCGGCCAATTAGCTTGACCAGATCCTCAACTCTTAGACAGAATTTGAAAGGCTTGTCTGCTTCGTACTTCTCGAAACTCGAGTTGGGCATCAGGAGATCAACGAGAGCGACATGAGAAGGGTCCATTGCTCTAAAAGTGAGGCCCTCAGTTGTCGCGTCGAAAGTCGCTTCTTCAACGAGAGTCTTCACCGCTGCGGCAACAGCCTTCCATTCTTGTGAGCTCGATGTCTTAGCCAGGAACAAGTTCTGGGAAGTCGCCTTGTGCTGCCTCATCCCATTGGCATAATAAAGATTGATTGGAACATAGGAGGGTAGATTGAACAGAAGTGAAACTCACCCTCGACGAAGGTGAAGGGAGGCATCTCTCGATTGATTGTGAGAGAGTGTTTACCGCATCATAAAGGACCTGATCGCCTCTTCAGTCAGACCCAAACAATGGCCAAGGCTTTTAAACTGATTGACAACGACGGCCACTTTGTTCAAGTGAGAAAATGAAATTCCCGAAAGAGATGCGCACCTTCTGTCCATACTGTAAGAAACATACTTCTCACTCTGTAGCCCTTTACAAGAGAGGGAAGGAGAGGGCGGGCTCGTGGGGGGCTAGAAGACAGGCAGGAAGGAAGAAGGGATACGGGGGGCAGAAATTCCCTGAATTGATTAGAACGGCGAAGACGACCAAAAAGGCTACCTTGCGTTTGAAGTGCAAGGAATGTAGCAAAGAGGTTATGAGAGATGGTATCAGGTTGAGAAAGGCGGAGATAGCGGTATGAAGCGCGAAAGAGAGCCAATACCTAAGATGAGGAGTGAATTCCTCCTTGTTAAGTGCCCAGACTGCAACGAGGAAAGGATTCTCTTTTCCAATTCCGCTAAGGATGTGGGATGTAGGGGTTGCGGACGAAAGCTCGCTGAAAGCAAAGGTGGCAAGTCGGTTGTACTTGCTACACTGCTGAAGCGACTGGGTTAAGCGGACCATTATACAGAGCATAAAAGGAACCTGAGCTGCCATTCAAGGACTCCAGAAACCTCTATTAGCCGAAAGTCAGTGAGGCGCGTCAATTGAGCACGGAGAAGCCGATGCCAGAAGGCGGCGAGGTGGTAGTTTGCACCGTAAGGGAAATCACATCGCACGGCATCTACGTCAACCTTGATCAGTATGAAGGCATGAACGGCTTCTTGCACGTCTCTGAAATTTC
Source organism: uncultured Nitrosopumilales archaeon (assembly GCA_964533695.1). GTDB lineage: Archaea > Thermoproteota > Nitrososphaeria > Nitrososphaerales > Gagatemarchaeaceae > UBA183. Next base: position 14,477 of record CAZHNH010000081.1, read on the forward strand.
CACTGGGTGGGTGAGAAACATAGAGCGTGTTGCAAAGGTCTCACAGAAACTAGTACTGAAGGTGATCAGGGCCAACAAGATGAGGAGAGAGATTGACCTTTCGCTCAGACAGGTGACTAACGAAGAAAGAAGGGCCAAGGTCATTGAATGGAAGAGAGAGGAAAGAGCCGTGGCAATAATGAGCACAGTGAAAAAGAAACTCGGTCTTGACGACGTAGAAACCAACTCGCTGAAGGAGAAGCTAGAAGAGCAGTTCGGGACGCTCTACGAGGCGTTCGAACTGGCTGCGAGGAAGGGAGAGAAAGGCCTCGGCCAGTTGGAACTGCGAGATGGGGTCGCGAAGTCAATAGCAGAAACGGCTTCTGAGAAGATAATCCCCCCTAGCTATGAAGTCGGTGCTCTCGTCGAGATTTCATCGAGGTTTCCTAACGGCATCGAACAAGTCAAGAAGACTTTGATTGCGGCCTCCAGTTCGCCATCGGCCGAAGTACACATCACCTATGCTGGCGCCCCTAAGTACAGGATCAGGGTCATGGCAGATGACTACAAGCAAGCTGAGAAGGCTCTGGACGCGGTCTTGGAGAAGATCAAGGACGGAGCAGGTAAACATGGGGTTTTCAGCTTCAAGCGAGAGATATCCAAGAAACATGGTGGAGCCTCTTGAAGAGCTTGATGTTGAAGTGCGTTGAGTGTGGCAGATACACGATTAGTCTAAAATGTCCTGCCTGTGGGGGCAAAACTGCTACCGTTCATCCCGCGCGATTCTCGCCTGACGACAAATATGCGCGTTATCGAAGTCCGTTGGCCTACAGAGAGCTAGGCTGAACGAGCTGGTACAGCAATATCGCGTCAAAGCAACTTATCTGACTGTTGCCTGGGCATGCAAAGGGGGTGCTCATACTAGGAGAAGCATATACGAGCCTGAAGGGTCCGGTGTCGTTGGTAGGATAGGTGTAGCTCAGAGGGTACTTGAATGCCTCTATTGGCGGTGCTCCGTTTGTACCGAACTGGTATGTAGGCGAGAGGCTGACGGAGCTCGTCGTGCTATTAGAGGTGCTTACGATGAAGCCGGCAAGTTTGAAAGGAAGCATCTGGCCGAAAATCGTGTCGTTAAGAGCGTAAGGCGTCAGGTTGAAGTCGTCGACGTTCTCACAGCTGGGCGATATCGCAGGACATTCCAGGAACTCTGACTCATTGAGGCCCCCGATTCGGATGAACCACTGCTTCTTGCTCTCGTCTCCGCCTCCGGGAGTGAATCCACTCCCGCTTGGCTGGTCTAGGATGTAGTAGTTTGACGTCGTGCCGCCGGATCCTTGGAGTTGCACAATGCTGCCGGTGATGAATATTGCTACGTAAATCGCCCTTTGAGTGCCGTTAGGGTCTCTACCCATGTCTTCAGCCATTTTAGGCGCCTGAGTAGAGTTTGACATGAACATCCGGCCAATTTCAGCGATTCTCGTCGAGTTCAATGTGCCGTTATCGGCGACGGTTGTGCGATTGCCCATCACGGCGAACCAATAACCGTAATCCCACCAAGAGATTATCACCGCGTTAGCCGGGGTTGATTCACTGACCCATGAGAGCGTCTGCCTCCAGTCACTGTAGGATGCCTGCGAGAAGATAGTCGCTCCGTTAACAATACTGACTGCGCTGTCGGCCGGGCTCTGATCACAGAAGATGGTGTTTGAGGATGTGCAGGGGATAGGATTCGGTATCCAGAAAGCACCTGCTGGGAATGCCATGAGACCAATTATGGCTATTGTGAACACGACCTTGACTTCGTTCCTTGAAGTTACGGTCTGTTTCTTCTTAACGAGCGGCGTGGCACTCGGTTTGACTAGAGCGAAAGCCAGCTCCGCGAAACCTATGCCACCGAGGATTGCGAACCCTATCGAAGAATAGACCAAGAGACGAGAGTAAGCGGCTGAGAAATAGATCCCCGTGAGCGCGAAGATAAGCGAATATGCCATTGGGACGCCTCTACGCCTGAATGCAATCAGTGCGCCAGCCACGCCAAAGCACATCAACACGGCGTATGAGGTGAAGTAATCTGCTCCGGTGGGGAGAGCCTGCTCAGCGACAGATTGAATCAGTGCATTCCCGCTTCGGGTCCAAGGCGCGATCACGGCTAGGTATCTGCCAGATATACTTGTGACATCGCCGAATCCTAGGACAGCGAGGCCCGCGAGCGCGAAGGCAAAAAGGAATTTGAACAGAGTCCTTCTGTATTCGGTAGGCTTAGTCCAAGTCTTTGCCCACTGGGCGATAAGGATGAATACCGTCCCGCCGATCATAGCTAACCCTACAGGGTTCGTAACGATCTCTATGCCAGGCCTCGGCATCAAGGCACTAACGAAAAGCGTCGTTGCGGTGAAGGAGATAATCGCAGGAGAGAGTGACTGGAGGTCAAGGTTCATGAACGGGATTATGATAAAGAGGAGTCCGAACGCGCCGCTGAAATAGTCACCACCTCCCCAAGACAGGGTAGAGTAACCAGCGAACGCACCTGCGAGTATAGCCCTCATTACTCTGCTCCGGATCACCCTGTCCTTGTCGAAAACAGTCAGCATGAAGTAGCTCGCACAGACGAAGCAGAGTATGGCAAGCGGTTCCGACTTGAACCACCCGAGATTGCCTCTTTCTATTAGTGGGGGAGAAACAGCGAAGACTAAGGCCGCGAAGAGGCCCGCCGCGTCGCCTCCAATTCTCCTGACTAGGAAATAGAACAAGACTGACGTGATGGCCCCCAAGAAGACTGGAAGAATAACGAGGAAGTCGTACAACGAAATTTGAACCCCGAAGACGTCGTGAACCAATAAGTACAACGCGGCACCACCAACCTGAAGACCGCCTTGGGAAGTTGCGGCAACGTTTCTCCCTTCGGGGAACCATGTTCTGATATCGTGCCAGTAGAAGTAGCCCTGCAGGTTGTGGCAGGCCGTCAAGACCGTTGGGCCGCAACCTGACGGATTGTTGAATAGAGCGTAGAGTAGACCGTGCTGCTGGGCCAAACTAACTATGTGCGAAGCAGCATAGTAGTCATAGTAAGGATCGAACTCGTTGAGGTAGAAGCCGTACTTCGCAGCATAAGCCCTTATCGTGACAGCTATCACGAATACAATTGAGAGAACCATGGAAATCATCAGAGCCCGCCGCGACACGGTCGGCCTTCTGATGGCGGACCTGAGGCCTCCCAGAGGAGAGTCCAATTTGGACAGCAGGAGCTATCGGGGTATTTTAATTATGGCCTTTACTTCAGTACCGAACCAACATGTTCCGAGTACTGTATGGCGCTGAGAAGTTGGGCCTTTTCTGAAGCGAAATTGAATGCGTTTACATCGATGAGCCACCCTTCCGAATATGGAGACTTGTTTACGAGTTCCGGATGCGAGTCCAAATTCGTGTTCACCCTTGCTATGGTTCCGGAAATCGGCGAATAGAGCTCCGAGACCGCCTTGATGGATTCTACTGTCCCCATCGACTTGAACTGCATAATCGTGTCACCGACCTTTGGAGGCGCAACGTAGACGACGTCATTTAGCGTCTTCGCCGCATAATCTGTTATGCCGACTCTCACGTACGCGTCGACTTGCTTTGCCCACTCGTGCTCTTTTGTGTAGAGAAAATCGTCAGGAATCTCATAATCGCGCAGCTTCATGAGGCCAAGCGGGCGAACGACAGTCTATTTACTATTCCTCTGTCTCTTCCATCCGTAGATCCGTTCATCGTAGAACGGAGTCTTCACCGTGTGCCCCCTTTGAACAGAGCCACGAATAACGACCCGGACTGCTGCGCCCGGTTCTGTCCCAGCCGGTTTGAGCCTGCATAAAGCAATCCCTTTACGCAGAACAGGAGAGTAAGTTCCGCTGGTTACGGTCCCTGCTTCATCAGAAGCCCCGAGCACGTTGAAGCCATGCCTCGGGATGCCTTCGTCGACTACGACACCCCTCCTTATCACTTCGGTGGGTTCAGACTGGAGTTCCTCAAGGGCTTTTGAGCCGACATAATCTGTCTTCCCGGACGAGATGACCCATGCGAGGTCTGCCTGCAACGGATCGGTCCGCTGGTCAATATCTGATCCGTGTAACGGGAACCCTGCCTCTAGTCTGAGGGAATCCCTTGCCCCAAGGCCACATGGCTTGGAAACTTCGGCGAGCCGCTTCCAAAACTCAACCGGCTTTCCTGGGCTGCCGGTCGATGCGCCCAGAATTATCACTTCGAAGCCGTCTTCCCCTGTATATCCTGTCCTCGAAATGATTGACCGTTGCCCGAAAGTGTCGGCCGTCGAACAGTGGAACCTTTTCAATTGGCTTAGGTCTGTGTCGGTGAATCGTTGCAGGGTCTGTTGTGCTGTCGGTCCCTGAACTGCGATCATCGCGCTCGAATCGGTCAGGTCGCGTATCAGGACGCTTTCAGGAGGATCATGGCTGCTGAGGTGTTCCATGTCGACGGTGGCATTAGCCGCATTGACTACCAGCATGAGTTGTGTCTCATCTAGCCGGAGAATTACTAGGTCGTCAATAATGCCAGCACGGTCGTTGAGCAGAAGCGTGTAGAACGCCCTCCCTGCTGGTTGCTTCTTCACTTGAGTCGGTACAAGTCCTTCTATGAACGAGGCTGCTGCTTCACCATTGATCAACAGGCGCCCCATGTGGGATACGTCGAAGATTCCGGAGTCGTTACGGACGGCCATGTGCTCGTCGGTGGTGGTCGAGTACCAGAGTGGCATTTCGTATCCCGCGAACTCGGTCATCTTTGCGTGCGTGGAGTGGTAGTCGTGAAATTGTGTTATCCTCACCATGTTCAAACCAACCCGTCATCCATTTAAGAGGTAATCGCCTAAGAGTTATTTTCGTCAAAAACGATAACCCCATGCATTGCCAGACCGGCGTGCACGGACGGGCGGTGTCAACCTAAGTGCTTTCAGAAACAACATCCGACATGGGATACGTTTGAGAATAAAGTTCAATCATGTTTGAGGGCGTAGCGCGAATGCCTGAATACACTTTTAGAAGGCCTCAACGAAGTCAGCCCAATGACTTACGAGATTGCTTGCATGTCGTGTGGGACGTCGCTTTACTCTGGTTTCGACCTTCGACCGCCGGGCGATGTGCTCAAGGCAGCGGATTACAGATGTAAGAAGTGCGGGACAAGACTCTCCGTGGAAAAGTTTCGCGTCGACGTCAAGAGAGTAGAAGGATCGTATTCTTAGCACGAAGATAGACATAGTAACGTCTCGCTGAGTCCATTGACTAGTCTTGCCTTCCGCCACTTCAGGCTATACGCTTGTAATCTGTGAGAAACCCGATGCGGCCAGGCGTGTGGCCGAGGTGCTGTCGAGTGGGACTGCTCGAAGGTCGTCGACAGACGGGATAGAGACATTTAGGTTCATAAGCAAGGGAGAGGATTTCGTCGTCTGTTCGGCTCAAGGACATGTCTACTCCATCGCTGACCCATTCAAAGAGAGAATCGTTTATCCCGTATTTGATGTTGAGTGGTACCCGGTTAATTTCATTGGGAAGGGGAACGCCTATGCTGCAAACAGAATCAATGTAATCCATTCGCTTGCTACAGGGGCGTCCAGGTTCATCAATGCTTGCGACTTCGACCCCGAAGGCGAAACGATCGGCTTTAACATATTACGATATGCATGTAGAGACAAAGAGAACGAGGCTTTTCGGGCTAAATTCTCAACCCTCACGAAGGATGAGGTGGTATCTGCTTTTGGTCAGGCAAAGTGCCAGACGGGACAGGGGCAGGCACGCGCAGGCAGGGCCAGGCATACCATAGACTTCCTCTGGGGCATTAACCTCTCCCGTGCGCTCTCGCAGGCAATGCAGAAGTCTAGAGTAGAACGCGAAGTAATCAGCATGGGGAGAGTCCAAGGACCCGCACTGGCTTTCCTTGCCAACAGAGAGGCAGAGATACGTGAATTCGTGCCTAAACCATACTGGAAGATTTCTGGAGTCTTTAAAGGGAAAGGGGCAAGTTTCATCGCAAGTTATTCGAAGGAACGAATCAGGATAAGAACCGAAGCCGAGGAAGTGAGGATGGACTGCGAAGGCGAGCAAGGGGTCGTAACAAACGTCCTGAGATATGAATCCAGTGTGCAGCCTCCTCCTCCTTTCAATACCGGTGATCTCCAGAAGGAAGCTTACAGGACCCTGAGGTTCTCACCGAGTCGCACACTCCAGATTGCCGAGAAGCTCTACTTAGCAGCTCTCATTTCGTATCCAAGAACCAACAGCCAAAACCTACCGCCTTCGATCAATTACCCGACAGTCCTCCGCGGACTCGGGCGGCTAAATCAATACTCGCAGGCGGTAGAGGTCATCTTAGGAGGCGCACCGAAACCATCGCGTGGTCCAAAGACAGATTTGGCTCACCCTGCAATTTACCCCACAGGCGAGGCACCAAGAGGACGCCTAGGTCGGCCTGAAAGTGCCATATTCGACCTTATAACGAGGAGATTCCTCGCCACGTTCGGGCCTCCCGACAAGAGAGAGCGAGTCGAAGTTAGATTGACGGTCGGAGGGCATAAGTTCATGTTTCGAAAGGAGCGGATCGTTAGACAAGGCTGGACTGGCGTCTACGGCAAATGTGTGAACCCAGACACCAACAATATGCCAGAAATAATCAAGGGTGACAAGTTTAGGGTTACTACTGTAGATGTGACTGAAGCATTTGAGAGCGGGCCCACCCGATTCAACCAGAGTACTCTGTTGGAGAAGATGGAGAGAGAAAACATTGGAACAAAGGCAACCCGGGCCGAAATCATCTCGACGCTCATAGATAGAGGCTACGTCGAAAGTGGCAATGACATGAAAGTGACGGACCTGGGACTGACCGTTGTCGAGGCCGTGGAGAAGTATACCCCGGCCATTCTGACAACGCGACTCACGCGAGACGTAGAGGAGAAGATCGAGAGGGTCGAGGCCGGGTCTGAGGGAGACGCTGATCTCATCCGGGAAACAGTCCGCGTCTTAGTCAAGGGACTCGCGGCGCTAAATGCAAACGAGGATCAGATTGGACTGAACATTAGTGCGGCACGCACCATCGCCCACGCGAAAGCCAGCGTGTTAGGCTCGTGTCCAATCTGCAAAGTCGGGGAACTTCGGGCGATAAGGTCGATGAAGACCAGGAAGAGGTTCGTGGGATGCTCGAATTACCGTCTCGGATGTCGGGCATCCGCTCCTCTTCCACAGCGTGGTAAAATTGAGACTACGACGAAGCCATGCGATGACTGCTCCTGGCCGGTCGTTCTCGTAATTGGCGGTGGAAGACCATGGAAACTGTGTATCAACCCCTCGTGTCCAAACAAGAAACAGAGGAATCGACCGTGAAGTGTGAAATATGTGGAAGGGGAGCGACGACTACCATGTGCAAGTACCATGAGGAGGCGAAGCAGAGAATTAACTATGGATACCAGCAGTGGGTTAAAGCCTACGGGCGGATAGGAATGAAAGACTACTTGGATAAGGTTAAACGCAACGATCATACAGGCCAATGGGCAAAGGAAGTAGCAGAGATGATGCTCGAAGGTCTTAGAAATGATTAGAGCTGTAATCAAGTCTGGTTATTATAAGACGGTCGGTGCCATGAAGAGCCTCTTTGGGGGCTTCCTCGGCCCTCTCTTGAGACGCGGGAGCCTTCTCCCGTTGCTGTACATCATAGTGGTGGTCGGACTAGCTGGTGGGTTTGTCGACGCCCTAGCATATCCAGTTCCGAACCAAGGAGCGCTGGTATACCCGAGTTCAACGGCGCAGACAATCCCAGAAGCGATTTTGGACTCTTTCGTCATACTCCTTGGCGGCGCGGGCATCTATCTGACTTACATGAGTGGGAGACAGACTACCAAAGCCAGGGCGGTCAATATGTACCTAGGGCTGGCACTTCTGTTGATTGCTGTGTCGACGTTGGCCGGCGTGCAACTTCTGTTACTCAAAGGAGTCTAAGGTGGAACTCGCCTTCGGGCCAGAGCATTCCTCGCCCGCACTTCAACGACAGCCCGTGGCGCGAGTCTTCTACTAGGACTGTCGCGTCGGCGAAATCCGAAATTGAGCCTCCACCGCCGATTTTCATTACTTTGTCGCGGCCATACATGATGACCATGACGACCTTGCCACTAGCCTTGGCAAAATAGGCGAGACAAATCATCGCAAATGCGACCTTCCTAGTCCTGGAACCCACACCTGACGACTGGAATAGGTGGTAGAGCGTGTTTAGACTCTGGACCATGATCACCTCCGAGTCCGTTTTGAAAACCTTAGAGAATTCAGACTCAGTGTTAGCGAATGTGTCGGGCACATGGATGCAGACTGATTTGGCGGCAGCTGGGGGAAGACATGCAAGGATTTCATATGAATTGGATGAGAAGAATGCGTCGATATCGAGGACTGTGCAGCCTCTTGCCGCCGTCGTGGCCGCGGCGGTCATGCCTTTCATGAGCGAGAGATTGGTCTGTCTGTCGTTGACGAGGAAAGCGATGGTCCTGCCTCTGAGTGGTTCAATGAGCAGTCGTGCCTGTTCAATGCTAAGACTCATTAGAGCTGTGGGCTATCGTACGGCGACCTGGGTATTTCAGAATGAATCGGATTTGCGTGGTGACAGCAGAGGCTGGTACCTACTTCGTGATAGTTTCGAGGTTAAGGCAGGCAGGTCTTCCTTTTGCAAGTATGCTTCCAGGTGATCGATGCGAAGGTTGTGCACTCATAATAACCAGCTCCAGAGAATTGACGCACCCTGGAGAGAGAGCCATAGCTCTGGAAGACCTCGATGAGAATCCTGGTGTCTTTAAGGGTCAGCTCCTCTCAAAGCTTGATGAAGGCCGTGATGTGCTGCTTGTTGGGGTCGACCCTGGAACGAGAATCGGACTTGCAGTCTTCTACGGAGAAGCGAATCTAGAATACAGTACTTTCAGCTCCGCGTCTTGGTTGAGTCGCAGAATCGGAGTGTTCGTCCGACGCGTATCAGCAAAAAGATCGGTTGTCAGGGTGGGAAACGGCAGCCCAGCAATGGCATCCAAGATTGTTGACCTGCTGAAGAAGGAAGCAGGGAATGCGATTATCGAACTGGTGGACGAAACAGGAACGTCAGTCAGAAGAGTCAGGATGAAAGGGATCCAAGGCGACCAAGGTGCAGCAGCCAAGATAGCGTTCAGAAAGGGTGAAGTCATCGGTTTGCCGAGCTTCAGAAGCCCTTTGTGAGCTCGAACAGACCATCTAGGTCATGGACCCTGAAATCCCTCCGTAAGTCGCGATGGCAAACCGCCTGCCTGACCGTCCAGATCGGGCCCGTCGTGAGTAGGAGTGCAAGCTCTCCCCTTCCCCGGTCTCTTGGCACGTCGTCCGGCGACCCAGAATGTCCCATGGGCTACCGTTAGGGTCCCCTGAAAGAATGGAGGTGTTACCGCCCTGCGAGTCAGACGGATATGTCGGTGATGAAGTTCTTGCCCCTGAACATCTCCAGTGCAGCCTTCTCTACCCTTCGTCTGTTCTTCTTTGTGGTGTAGACACGGAGTACATCCATGAAACCAGCGATTGAACCTACAAGAGAGAGTTCGTTCAAAGGGACAACCTTCACAACCCTTCTGCCGCCGGTAACTTGTACAAGTCTGACAGAGACGAATGCCTCCCTTGAAGATGTGTAGGGCACCGAAGGCGTGGTAGGGACATCTAGGAATACGTGCATCTTTGCCACGCCAGCGGCTTCAGCGAGCTCTGCCGTTACTTGCGTCCGCACACCTTTCTTCGAGAAAATGTTCGAGACGAGCTGGTCCTTCCGCTGGACAACCCTCTCGAATGCGCATTTTACGAGGTTTCTGTTCCTAAAGTCTAATGCAAGGCTCCTCGCCTCCTTCAGCCCAGCCGTAGAAGGTTTGAGCGTGGCGAGTCTTTGCAAGACAATCTCGTCTGTGAGCTCCAAGTAACGACTCAGGTCAGACAGACTGGTCAACCCAAGAGTATCGTCGGCGAGCTTCATGGATTGAACGAGCATCAGCTCGGCCGCCCTGACCGTCCTGTGGAAGTAGACGGCTTTGAACATTTCATACCTGGCCAACAATAGTGCTTCGAACGCGTAGAGCCCCGCATCCTCAATTGCAAGGTGCCCGTCAGCGACCTGTAGCGAGTCTATCACTCGCGTCACATCAACCTTCCCGTACTCTACCCCGGTAAAGTAGGAGTCCCTGAGCAAGTAGTCCATTATGTCGGCGCTGAGCCCGCCCGCGATAATTTCGTTCATGAAGGGAGGACTGTTGCTGTCTTTGCCAACGGCGAATTCCGACATCTTCCTCGCTGAGAATCCATTTTTCTCCAGCACGTCCCGCACCGATGTCTCCAGCACGATCCTCTGTGTGATATCCTCGTGAGTCGTGTCCGTCTTCTCAGCCAGCACCTCCTCGTACATGTGCGAAAACGGCCCGTGACCTACATCGTGGAGCAACGCAGCAACCCGAACTTCTTGAACTTGGTCGTGATTGATTCCTGCCGCTGGTGCGAGAGACTCAGCTATCTGGCCTGCCAAGTGCATCGCCCCTACCACGTGTTCGAATCTTGTGTGAACGGCCCCGGGGTAGACGAGGTATGAACCAGCGAGTTGATGGATTCTCCTCAGACGTTGGATAAAGGGTGTGTCAACCAAGTCTCGTTCAACCCTAGTCATCTTGACATAACCGTGGACAGGGTCCCGAATCTCTGCCACGGGCTTGAGCATCAAGCCTGCTTGAACTCGCTGGCTGTTGTCTTAAATGGTTCGGCCAACAGCTTTCAAGTACTCTCTGATGATACCAATCAGCAATCGGGCAGTCGCTTGGATCCCTCCTGTCGCGTCAACGACTTTCCAGTCAAAGTCATGCGCCAGCTTGAGATATGCACTCCTCGTTCTCTCCTGAAGACCTAAGTTCTTCTCGTACTCATCCTTGATGCGTGTCCGTCTCAACAAAAGCCTCACTGCAGGTGCATCCAACACAACGGTCATGTCTGACTTTGGGAGTCCGTCGTCCAGATTAATCAGCCATTCCAGCTTTAGGCCATTTGCGACGCCATATGCTAGATTAGATTGCGAGTATCTGTTTACTAACACCAAGTCCGTCTTCGAAAGAATCGATTCAAGTTCTTGCTTCTTTTCCCACCTGTTGGCAGCGAAGAGGATGTGCCTCACCTCGGGTGGGTAGTCTACGTCCCCCCTGAGGAATCTCTTGATTTCTGCTCCGAGCGGAGTGCCGTAATCGGGGAAGGATACTGTCTGGACGGTGTATCCCCTTGACCTGAGCCACGACGCGAGGAGGGATGCCTGCGTGCGTTTGCCCACGGCATCGAGTCCTTCGATGCTGATGAGTACACCGCGAGAGTTTTCCTCCATGGGCGCATGACATCGTCGTCTGTCTAAATCCCTTTCTCAAAACACGAGAGAGAGGACGAGCAAGGCAAGGACCAAAACGGTGGCTCCCTTGAGGTAAGTCTTTGCTAAATTCGAAGTTGACTGGGTAATGGAGGCGAACTCCTCTAGCGCTTCAGTCCCGAAGACCCTAACTGTGCTTGTTGACAGGCCCGACCCATAGTTACATTCAAGGAGTCTGGTCTCGGCAAGCCTTGCCAAGTCAGAAACTAGCCTGGTTAGAACCTCAATAGAGGTCGTCTCCCCAAGCGCTCTGTAGCCCCGAGAGACCGTCATGCCTTTTGCCGCAAGGTTATGACTGTCGGAAGTGCAGAACTCAATCAGGTCATAGCCTTGGGAATTGAGCGCCTTGGCGACCTCTCCCTTAAGTTGGGGGACTGAGTTATTGGCATCAGCCAACACAAGGACTGACTTGCGGTGTTTGGAGCCGAACATTATGAGAGTTATTCCGTTCTCCGTCATGTCGCCGTGCGGATTGAAACCGAGTTCTGCTGAGCTCGCGCAGCCAATCTTGAAATCCGAAGCTTCGGCCATCTTTATCTGTCCAAACAGCCGCGTCCACCCAGTATCGGAACAGTCTAGCGATTCTTGGACATCTACGAGCGAGTTGTGTGCATCTACGACACTCACGTCTAGGCCTTTATTTTGACCCCGTGCCCAAAGTTCTGTCTCAACAGCGGCATTGAGGTCGTCCGAACCTAGGGGGGCGAACGAAACTGTGAGGATCACTTCATTGGAGAAGGCGATTGCTGACACTTTGGCCGTGCCCACATCCGTGTGAATCGGCCCTTTCATGTCAATGCCGGCGAAAGACGGTGTGATTGCGAGTGCGAGTTCGCGTATCTCATTTGCGTATCTCTCAGTCTCCTGGCGAGTAGCCAGATTTCTCTCGTGCCCACCTGGTCTGTGGAGCGTCAGCACGGTGCCTTGCCCCCTGAATGCTCTGGTTATGACACCTGGCAAGTCATAGCTTCCAATCGGATGAAACGGACCAGGATGAACACCGGGTAGAACCAAGAATAGACTCCCGGTCTGAGTCTGAAAACGAAACACCCTAGTTGTGACTTGGGTCTCCTTGGAGTGGTCAGAGATTATGCTTTCGAGGTCAGCGGCATCTTCTGCTGCCCACGCTTTCATGAATCCTCGGAATAGATTAAGGATACTGTAGCCCGTTGTAGTCTTCCTTCGTTTCAGAATCTGAGTGAAAGAAGCTATTGTGACAAAAGCCAGCGCCCCGAAAAGCCAGGGAATTGGATCGATCCGCGTTGAAGATATCTCGGGGCCTCTGAGCGCAATTAGAGACGCAATCGGTTGAACTCCTGAGAGAGTTACTGCCAGCAATGTGCGATCTGTGAAGACCGAGTCGAGGATCAGGAACTCGAAGCCTGCAGTTGCGAACGCACCAAAGACGAAGGCATTAGTGATAGCGATCGAAAATCCAGTCAACAAAACAGAAATGGCACCACAAGCTACGAGTACTCCCCAAAGGACATCGCCGACCAGTAAGGCAGCACAGGTCCGCCGAAAATCAGCAATTGTTGTTCTATCGGCGAGTCTGAGGGTACTCGAGATGGCCGCTGCAGCTAATAGAAAGACGATGAAAACCAGTAAGAACAAGACAGTTCCGGAGGGACCTCTCGACACAAAAGCTAGGACGGCTGATGCCACTGCAGAATATAATACGAGTATAGATGTTGAAGGAAGGACGAATAGGTGTCTATAGCGACCGGCGAGGGTCTCAGTCGCCGAGTTCTTCGGTTGTTTCTCAGCGGAAGAGGGCGTTGATGGCAATTGATGTGGCGATCAGGACCAACGAGCCTATCAGTATTATTTCTGGCCTAATCTTGACGCCCTGCGTCTCTTCGTTGAAGAACGTGAGGAGTCCTGCACTCGAGGCGGGCATAGGCGCGTTGTTCTTCTTATCACTCATCCAAGACAAGGGGAAATTCTCGCTTCTTAAGGGTAACGGCCAGCTCCGCTAAGCTAAGGTGGGGTATGCGACAACCCACATTCCAAATGTATAATTATGAAGAATATTCGTCTCACTTCATGCCATCCTACGATTCAGAGTTCAAATCGGTCATTAGGAAGGTAAGAGCACACGAGAAGTGGTTCTCCGAGAGCTTGCCAATGATAGCAAGCGAGAATGTGGCGTCTAAATATGTTAGAGAAGTCATGTCGTCTGACCTTGGGCACCGATATGCAGAAGGATGGCCTGGCGAAAGGGTCTATGCCGGCTGCAAGTATATCGATCAGATTGAACTCCAAGCGATTTCCCTTGGAAAGAAGTTGTTCAAGGCAGACTTTTTGGACGTCAGACCGATTTCTGGGGTGGTCGCTAACCTAGCTGTCTATTCTGCACTGAGTGGTCCTGGCGACAAGATGATGGCGCTTTCTATACCCAATGGCGGACATATTTCTCATGGCAAGAAAGACTTCTCAGGTTCGGCGGGGTTGGTCCACGCCTTGGATATTGAATACTTTGCGTTTGACAAGGAACACATGAACATTGATATCGATGAATCTAAGAAGAAAATCAGGGCACAAAAGCAGCTCCGACTAGCGATGTTTGGGGGAAGCCTTTTCCTCTTTCCACATCCTTTGAAGGAGCTCTCACCTGTGGTCCGGGAGGCCGGGGCAACAGTCTGTTATGATGCAGCACACGTAATCGGATTGATTGCCGGTGGAATGTTCCAAGACCCGTTACGCGAGGGTGCCCAAGTCATGACTTTCAGCACTCATAAGACTCTATTCGGCCCCCAAGGAGGCGCGGTCGTTGCAAACGCAGAATTCGGTGATCAACTGAAAAAGGCGGTCTTTCCAGGAACTACAAGCAACCATCACCTTCACAGTGTTGCGGCGAAAGCGCTCCTATTTGCTGAATTCTTGGAATTTGGACGGCAGTACGCACGGGATGTGGTAAGAAACGCTCAAGTCCTTGCCCAAGAATTGGCTGCGCTCGGTGAGAAGGTACTGGGCGAAAAAGACGGCTATACGAAATCTCATCAAGTAGCCGTCGACGTGACAAAGTACACTGATGGTGGTGCTATGGAGAAACTATTGGAGAGCCAGAACATCATCATCAACAGACAACTGATCCCGGGTGACCTTCAGGCAGGGCGGCACTACACAAACCCCGGAGGGATACGACTCGGAGTCGCCGAACTCACGCGGCTCGGGATGGGCAAGGGAGAAATGGTCGAAGTGGCAGAAATCATCCACACCGCCATGGCCGGCGATAACAAACGTGAGATTATCGAAAGAGTGGCCCAACTAAGGAAGAGCCACCAGACAATCAGATATGCCTTCACCGAGTCACCCGCGTATTTCTTTCGCTAAGACTGGCTTCAAAAAATCGGTCAACTCTAGCTGGTCAGGTTTCCTATCCCCATGCAAGAGCTGATCAAGTTCCCTCTGTAGCATATCGAGACGGTTCTTTAGGTAAGAATCGACTTCGTATTCCCTTGCCAGCCTTTGGGCGATGGCGAGATACTTCTCGACTGATGCCCGGGTTAGTGTCCCCTTCATTGGCATGCCACAGTTAGGGCAGGTCCACGATAGTGGCGGCCTACGCATTGTCAGACCGCACTTTCTGCATTTGAAAGACTGCGTCGCATATTTCTTCGCATTTCCCATGATGTCTCTGATTAGATGTGTCTTGATTATCGATTCGACGACTTCCTTCGTCGAAACGGCTTCAATCTTCGAAGCGACTTCTATCTGTTTTGAAATCTTCTCTGCCAGTGTCCTCATGGCAGAATAAGCGGCTCTGGATCGCTTAACAGTGAGCGCGTGTGTCGAGTGGGTAAACCCATAGCCGTAGAACTGAGTTTCGTCTTCCAACCTTGAGCCGATCCGTTCTATGAGTTCCTCGACCGAAGCTGCCGGGGGCGAGTCTTTCGTCTTCTCGTAAAATGACCTAGGATACGTGCTGGTTATGTCGAAGTTATGGGCTTGTTCGTCAACCTCAGATGGAAGGAGCACGGGCTGTAGCAGTAGTGGCGTGTCCATGAGCCCACCTATCTGATGGGGGACGTATTCGAGGGAGAAGTTGAGAAGAGCGTCAAGCAGGAGAATGAGCGAATCGCCGTCACCGTCGCAATCCCGCCTTTTCGCTGCATGCCAGCATGGGTTCGCGAAGCAAACTTGTGTCGGTGAGAAACCGATGATTCTCCCGGCCACACCGACTGAGGTGTGAGGTGCCAAACCTATCGCAATCTTGCCGAGCAGATCGGCGGCCTTCTCGACGTTATAATAACGGGGGAGGCCATATAGGCTCTGTAGCTCATCATCGATAAACTGAGCCATTCTGACGAGATCACCCGCGACTTCGACCGGGATTATGATGTCCTGTGGCTTTAGCTCAAGAAGCTGACCATCGCTTGATAGTGCCTCGCCACCACAATCAGTTTCGTACCCCAACTTCTTCAGAGTCGCCAAGTCTGTCTTGATGTCACGAGGCGTGAAATGTGTCAAGGGCGCATTAGTTACATCAATCCGCAAAGTCCCATCTTTGTACACAAAGACCTGATGCTTGCTTCGGATAACTCCCTTCTCGATAGGCTCTGGCGTCTTTGAGACGCTCATTAAACCACGGACTCCCTTTACGGGCTTCGAGGTGTCGAAAGGAATCTTCGACTTTATCTCCCCGATTTTGGCACGAAAGTCGAAGTCGAAATTCGAATATGGGAGAGTCTTTGTCTTGCAATTTGGACAAGAATCGTCGGGCGTCATCGAGTCGCAGTAAGGACAAGTCCTGAACGGAATTGTTCCCGACCTGCAGACCTCGCATTTCGAGGACAGACGTCTTTCGTTGCACTCAGGGCAGTATCTATTCACCACTTCTACCTGCTCAGTACCCTGTCTTGACACGGCGATGACGTCTCTGTGTGCCCCTCCTGCTGAGCCCACCGGGAAAAGCGCGTGAACCGGAGGCTTCAACCTCCTGACCATGGCTTTCTCTGGCCTCCCGACTCTGATTCCCACTGTGGTTGTCGTTTGTCTACCCAAGGATATACCGGAGAGAGCTTTCACAAATTCCGTAGAATCTGGAGACACTGGGACCTCGAAATGATTGTCGAGCCTCAGAAGTGTCGTCATGATCACTGCTGTGTTGCCTGAGATGATGGCGGAGGTGCCTTCGAGGCGGTGCTCTATGAGACAAGTCCTTAGTGTTTCCTTTATGCCATTCGAGGAAACATCGATGACGACAATACCCTCACCTTCTGTCCGGCACCCTGTTCGTAGATCGGCCAGTTCGAAAGCACTTACGCGGTCAAACCGTGGCGTGTAAGTCGGATAGAACGGAATTCCAAGCGAACGTGA
This sequence comes from uncultured Nitrosopumilales archaeon, assembly GCA_964533695.1. Classification (GTDB taxonomy): domain Archaea; phylum Thermoproteota; class Nitrososphaeria; order Nitrososphaerales; family Gagatemarchaeaceae; genus UBA183. Next base: position 31,199 of record CAZHNH010000081.1, read on the forward strand.
AATGGCGGCAGCTTCTGATGTCGACGGGGCTTCGGGGGATTGGCCCAAACTCAAAGCAACCATTCTTTCGTGTGAGATTCCACATTCAGCGAGCCTCTCGTAGGCTCTGGGCACAGTTTCGAGTGCATTCCGTAGGTCTTGCACCCACCACTCCGTGACGTAGGGGGAGGGTGGCAGGTTCTTGTTGTTCTCGAGGAAATCCCCGTAGCTGATGAGAATGTCTCCCAGATCTATGATCTTGACCAGGTTCTCCTTCTCTTTCTCGGCCTCGTCGACTGACCATATTCGCTTGACGTCACCATTTCGAAGAAGCACCGTCGGCCCCTCAATGGAATCGACGAAAGCGATAGTGGCAGCTTTTCCTGGCATGTCGACTTTGACTTGGGTACCGGAGACAACGGGATAATCTAACAGAGCTGCCACTGCAGGATGGATAGCTAATGTTGACAGCCCAGTGTTTATCGACCTGCCATACCTGAGTCTGAAACCTCCTCTGCTTCTGGGTTTAGACAGGACCGCCCGGCCAGAGATGACTTCTTCGAAATGCGCCCCACTCTGTTCTGTCTCGTTGGTAGTCTGCTGAGTCCCCCCCTTCACGTCTGCGAGCCATTCCCAGCCGGAAATGTTGAGTGATGTTAGCTTCTTGGCGAGCTTGTGGGCGCGACCGACAACTCCATCATTCAGAACCCTTAGGGCTCCTCCTCTAACCCTGTCGGTGGCAACGCGTTTGAGGTTCCTATGAACGACGACTTCGACGGGATCGGTCTCTATTCCATCTATCTCGACTGGAAGGTTGGAGATTGTGTGTCTAATGTCATCGTCAGTCACTTTGTATTGGAAATTGCCGATATCTCTTTCGTAGATCCTCAGCTCTTCTGCGAACCTATCGGCCTCCTCTCTTCTGGCTCTGTATTTCGACAAACCAAGTTTGGCCCCTGTTATATCGGCTATGACGAGTGAAAACGCCGCCTCCGTGCCGCCAGCCGACCGCATAGGTCCTGCATACGACACGGAAACATAATCGCTATTGTCGTCGTTATGCTTGATTGTGACGCTAGAGATGCCTTCGAGGGGAGCGACCGTTACGCCGTCAGTCATTACTGCAAGACCTGCCCGCACCCCGTAGCTTAGCGCTTCATGCTTTTCGAGGGCGCCGAACTTGCCAAGAGCGATTTCTTGAGCTATTCCTAGCGCAGCACGTTCCTTAGAGGTGGAATGAAGGAGGTCCCTAAGGCGATCGACGAGCCCTTCGAATTGATCTAGTCGGAGCATCTGGTTTACCCTGTCGGCCAAGTCGAAGACTGTCTTGCTCTCTACCGAGTCGACTGGGTCAATCCCGAAGGCCCTAGCCTTGGAAGCTGTGAGGTACGCGGCTTCATATTGCCCGAGAATGTCTGAGTAATAATCATCGAGTCTCGCTGGAAACGGCGCGAGTCTGCGGACGCGATCCCAAGCACTTTGTGCAGAAAAAGACATTGAAGGGCTCGGGATTACTGACGCTACTTATGAACTATCCATACGCCCATGCAAGGAGGAAGGACGAAGGTCCACCTGACAAGCCCTATTGATGAATTTTGCCCAATCCTAGAGACGAGGTGATCTGCTGCAGAGTTTTTTCGTGACTAAGCGTCTGGAGCATATTGCCTACTACAAGTATGTCGGCTCCCGCAGCGGTTGCTCTCTTTGCAGCCTCCACTGTTGTAATCCCACCACCAGTAATCAGAATTCCATCATACACTCTTCTGACTGACCGTATCACGTCGGGTGAAATGGGTTCACTCGCACCGCTTCCTCCTTCGAGGTAAAGTGTTCTCATTCCGAGATACTTGGCAGCGAGTGCATAAATCACTGCGAGATTCGGTTTTGAAGAAGGCAAACTGTTGACCTGTCCGATGAAGCCCGCTGCGCTCTGATTGCCAAAGACGAGGTACCCCATGGGAATGCTTTCTATTCCTATCTTAAAGACCTCTATAGCTCCCAACGCCTGAGCTCCGACGATGAAATAAGGGTTCGTCGAGTTCAGAAGACTGCTGAAGAGAATCGCGTCTGCGAAACGTGACACGCCAGTCACATTCCCTGGGAAGAGAACTACTGGTGTCGTCTGTGACGTGTGATGTGATACTGATGATGTGATATTCTTTGTGATTCCCTTGACAGACCTCACAACATCATCAAGTCTTCCCTGATCTGAAAGCGTCGAACCTCCAATAAGAATCAGCCCTACCTTCGCTTCGACAGCTGCTTCTGCCACTTTCGCTGCTTGTTTGGGGGTAAAGTCCTCTGGATCAATTAGAGCGGCACATATGGGAGATTTTCTGATTCTCCGAAGTAGGTATCTTTCAACCGGTCCCTGCCGCCCACCCAATTCAAGCGCCTACACGTGCGAAGTCGTCAACAAAGGTGTTATAGACGTCTATGTCGGCTCTCTTGGTGGAGTACCTTAATTCTCTCCGAATCCCGCATGCCAGGTTCCCGCACGCAACGAGGAAAACCGTGTCTTGTGATATCTCATCTTCATGTGACGTGATCCTTATAGTGATCATGCCGCAGCGTGGGCAGGCAAAGACCTTCGGTAGTGTGCGTCTGGTTATTCGTAGAGTTTTTTTCCTTCTTCTACCCAAGGGGTCTCACCCTCCACTCTAATTCTTCAAGTAAATAAGATAGCAGGACGCCTTCAAAAGAAGTAATGTCGAAGTATTTCAAATCTGTTCAATAGTACGCAAGATAATTATTGATAATATCTATAATATTGAGTCATATTACTGATTGCAGGATAGGAAGCCTTAAGACGATTATGTATTAAAGTTTGGTCGTGAGTCTTGTCACCGACATTGCCAAACAATCAAATCTCAGCCCAAAGCAATTAGAATCACTTATGAGTTATATCAAGATCTCGTCGGGCCAGTTACGCTACAAGGATGCGGCTGCCTTGAGGACGGGGCACTCGGTTACAGTAGGTTCGTACTTTCGGACCGTTCAACAAGGCAAGAGACGAGTAAGAGAATCCATCGTGACGGTCCTAATTGCCGTCTCGATTGGTTTAGTGAAATCGGATGACTTCCGCAGACTGCTGGAACTGATGGGTCGAGCTGGATTGGAGGTCGCAGAGGATGACAGGGAACGTTTCTCCGTCATTCTGCGAACTTTGATCGATAGAATTGTGATTTAGTGGTGATGTTTATCACATACCTCTTCGTGACCTCGTGATGTCCTGTCAACATGGCCGATATCATCTTTGTGGCCAACGTCGCGTCCTCGGCTTTTTTTGTTGTCTTATCTTTCGGGCTTCTCTTCAGATATAGGCAAGTCTCGCAGAGGATCAGCGCGTCGAACGATTTGGGCAGGGATCTTTGGATAGCACTCGAGCAGCGGATGAAGAAGCAAGATGAGAGGATTTTGGATATGATGGGCCGACTCGAGGTGATTCAGTTACGTTTCTCGGAGAATCCATCCCCGTCTCGTGCTTCCGTGCTCAGTTCACCTTCTCCCATAGCCCAATCTAGTAAGCTTGAAGTTCAGTCACAGAAGACAAATCCGTCCGACGCTGTGACACAGGTGGAACAGACGTCACAAATCACATCACAAATCACATTGGATGATACTCAAATCGCCGTGATTAGGCTCTTGGGAGACAAACCTAGAAGCTCAGTAGAGATCAAGGAGCTCATCGGGAAGTCTAGGGAGCACGCTGCCCGTCTGATGAAGACGTTGTTCGATGAGAAGTTGGTCTCTAGGGACAGTTCGAAGAAGCCTTTTGTGTATCAACTGACGGATAATGGTCGCAAGTTCTTGCTTCCTAGCTGAGTTGCAGTACCTTCTATCTTTCCGCTAATTGGTTGGGCCTCAGGTAAACTCTCCTGTAGACCCATGAATTTCCAAACCTCTCACGCTTGATTTGTTCCTTTTCAAGCAACCGCGTTAGATACGTCGAAATCATGCTGAGCTTGACCGGGTGGTTGTATTTTTCCTCGAATGCTCGAGCGACATCAGAAGAGGAAAAGTCTCCAGTGGCGAAATCAGTCTCCAGAAGCGTTGCGACTTTTCCAAAGAAGGTTCCTTTGTCTGGCGGCGGTCTATATGTGTGATCAATTGGAACATCCATCATTTCAAGCATGTCTACCGCCTTCATCAGTTTGTCACGCGAGACTTTCCCCTCCAGAGCGAGCGTATATCGGGTCCCTTCTTCGTCTTCAACCTCGATTCTTATTCGCTTCCGCAAGTTGACCACTCACGTTGGTCCACACGTTGGTCCACAGGTGTTAAAGCCTCAAGTAGTGTGAACTTGTGAACTCGTACCGAAGTTTTCTTGACAGCTTGTTGAGAGCGCCTGATGACTTCACAAATGTTCACTCCTCGGAGAAAGTGAACATCCGAAGGACTCGCCCAATGGAAACAAAGGGGTCAATATTCAGCTGTTTTCGCCATTTGGGGCTGGACTGGTTGCACTGGAAACATTGGGGTGATGATTTCATCCCCAGGACCGTGTGCGTTCACTGAGCTTCACAAGGAGACCCCGCCCCCTCGGTTTCCATTGGGAGAACTTCCCATTCGTGATCCCTCGATACCTTCACCAGATGCTTAGTTCGCGTCTCCAATAGTGAACCTAAAAGTATATCCTTGCTACATTGTCTACCTAGAACGGGCTGTTATAAGCACAAAAAGTAGGCACTAACAAACCGGTCCATACATCGGAAACAGTCGAAGGGTTGGGGCGGAGGGCTTATCTAACCAGTGTTTCCACTGATAGGCCCATTGGTCGACCTCATCGACGAAATTTTTCACAGAGCGAAAGAAGGCAAGGCGCTGTTTTCAGACCGCAACGCACTAAGCCCCGATTTCATCCCGCAAAGACTACCATTCAGAGACATTCAGGCCAAAGCCGTCGCAGAAGTCCTTGCGCCAATACTCCACGGTTCTAAACCTTCGAATCTCCTGCTATACGGCAAGACTGGGACAGGCAAGACCGCTGTCACACGCTATATTCTCGGAAAGCTGAGGGCCGAGGCTAACACCGCCAGTCTCACCATGGCGTACGTCAACACGCGTATTGCGAACACAGAATATCGAACGTTGGCAGAGTTCGCCAAATTCATCGATCTCCCAATCGACAGACAAATTCCCTTCACCGGGCTTTCCATCGGTGAAGTGATAGAGAGAATATTCGGCGCAATCAAATCTCGAAATAGGCATGTCATTCTGGTTCTCGATGAAATCGATTATTTGGTGAAGACATTCGGGGACGGCATACTGTATGAGTTCACACGATCAGGCGAGAGACTCTCGCCAGGCTTCCTGGCTCTCGTCGGGATATCGAACGACCTAAAGTTCAAAGACAGTCTCGACCCTAGAGTCTTAAGCAGCCTCAGTGAAGAAGAGTTGGTCTTCCCGCCTTACACCGTAGAAGAGTTGCGAGAGATACTTGCCGAAAGAGCAAAGATGGCCTTCAGGCCTAAGGCGGCGTCTCCGTCGGCAGTCAATCTTTGCGCGGCAATGGCGGGCTCGGAGCATGGAGACGCCAGGAGGGCGATTGACTTGCTAAGGATAGCTGGCGAAGTCGCAGAGAGAGAGGGACTCAAAGAAATCGATGATTCCTGCATCCGAAGAGCATCTGATAAGATGGAACACGATAGAGTGGAAGAGGCGATTCGTTCACTACCTGTACAGAATAAGGCCATTCTCCTCGCCGTGTCCAAATTCAAGAGCGGCACCAACACCGGCGAGCTGTATTTGGCATACTACAACCTTTGCAGAACAGTGGGCCTTGAAACACTTACGCAAAGGCGCCTCAGTGGGATACTTGCAGAACTCGACTTGCTCGGTCTTATCGAAGCATCGGTGGTAAGCAAAGGGAGACGTGGGAGGACAAAACGGATTCACCTACTCATTGGAAATGACACCTTAGAGAAGACACTAGCGGAAGATACAACCTTCGGCGGGTTGGCCTAAAGAACAATCGCGCAGTTATTTGAACGAGGAGGGTAGTACGCTTCCTATTGCTGATGCGGGCGAGATGGTTCTCTTCACGGCGGATACCCAGCTGCACCGAAGTTGCGTCTCTGGACTTTCAGACTAGACAGGTCAATTACAGGAATGATGCTTGGTGTAGGCTCAAGTCCCATATTCATTTGAAAATCAGTCTGGCCTTGCCACGTTCCAGAGTTAATCAGAAGTGTCCCTCTATAATCGAGTTCGCCGTAGGTGTGGACATGTCCCGAGTGCAATACGTCAGGAACGTGGTCGATGACCATGAAGTCCCGCAGCTCGGGAGAAATGGCCGTCCGTTTCCCATAGGTTGGCGAGAGATGCCTAGATCTGAGCAGCAATTTCATCGCTGCCGTTGGATCATCATATCTTAATGCAGGTGTGGTCGCGATGATGTCATCGAGACTCTTCCCATGGTATACCAAGAAGGTAACACCATGCAGCTTAATGTAAGCAGGGTCACCAACCCATTTCACATTTTCCATTCCATAGAGGGATTCGGCAAGATCGGGCGGGACAGCAGGTTGCGGTAACGCCTGCCTTACGGCATCGTGGTTCCCAGGCGAAAGAACTATTTGTATTTGTTTAGGCACTTGTTTCAAGAATTTCGCCGCCATTTCATACTGCTTCCTAGGGTCCCTTTCGGCGAGTTGGAATTCCTGACCAGGATACACACCTACGCCGTCGACAAGATCTCCGGCCACGATCAAGTACTTGACTCGACTCACGATATCTTTTTCCCCCAGCGCGCCGTTAATCCAGAACAGAAATCGATTGAAATCGTCTGCTAGAAACATCTTGCTTCCGATGTGTAAATCCGAAAGAAGGAGCGCGTATACCCGATGCGATGAGCAGACCGGTTTCCGCCCTGGTACATCCGGCAGCAACAACGAGTCTGCATAGAATCGACCTGTCTTCCCGCGGGAAATCTCTGCAACCACCATCCCATCGAATGGGACCCTCAGGGCTGTCTCCTCGACCAGTTTGTCTTGGCATATGACGCGAATTACACCTGTAGGATCGTCTAGCTTCAATTCGACGTAGCCTTTCCTGTTCGAGCGGTCAGACAGCAGGCCGGCGATCTTCTCTCTCTTGTTACTAGGCAGTTTCTTTACGTCTGCGACGGAGATAGTACCCTTCGCGTCGAGTCGATTTCGGAGGATTGCAGAGAGCCGTTCATACCTATCGTTAAAGAGTTTGTTGAAGCCGTTGCTCGCCTCGGCTGGTGCTATAGCCAGCGTGGGGTCGGATACGATTTCCAAGTCCGATGGCTCGTTGACGTCGATTCCCTCATGCTCTCTGTCTAGGCTAGACACGTCAGGTATCGCTCTGACGACATCAGACTCTGTAATCATTTTTGTCGCATCATTTGGCGTCTCCGTCTTACGTTCAAGCAATTTGTCAACGAGTCTATCGACGTCTACTTCGGCTGGTGCCTTGTCAATTATCTCGAAGGCTTTTGCGTCCAGCATGTACCCCGCGGCTAAGACCCTAGCGATGGCCTTCGATTCTGGCACACGACTCTCCAACTCGCCACGTTATTTAGAAGATTCGACGCATGATGTCGCAAGTTCAACAATAGCTTCTAGTTGCTGTTGGTCTTTCGACTCACAATAGAGTCTCACTTTTGGTTCAGTTCCCGACGGTCTGAACATCACCCACGATCCATCAGCTAACACGAGTTTCAGCCCATCGAGCCTCCTTTCCTCTTTGATTCTAAATTTCTTGAAGACCTCTGTTGCTTTACTCACCAATGCAGGCATCGAGATGGTGGCGTCGCGATTGATTTGACGGTATCTCCACTGAACTTCCTGTGTCACAGCCGCTAACACACCCCTATCCCCAGAGATGAAACTGGAGATCATCGCTGCGGCGTTAATCCCGTCTTCCCAGAGCCCCCATTGAGGATCGACGATCTTGCTCGGCTCGGTTGCAAAGACGCCGTGTTCAGCCTCCAATTCTGCAAACGTCTTACCCACTCTGCTTCTGATGACACGAAGACCCAGATTTTCGGCTTCCTCAGCTACAGCTGTCGAGGTGTTCTCAGACACGACGACAGCGCCTCTCGACACGCCAAGAGCCCGAAGCGCCAGAATTGTAAGGACGGAATCAGGTACAACCCTTCCTGTTGCGTCGAGCATTACTAGACGATCGGCGTCCCCGTCGTGTGCAAAGGCCAAATCAACCCCCAATTCGGGAACCATTTTAGCGAAATCAGTGAGATTGAAGCTAGTAGGTTCAGGCGGCCTTCCTGGGAACCTCCAAGAGATTTGAGCATTAATTGGCATTATATGATGACCCAACGCCTTGAGGACCCTAGGAGTCACCATGCCTCCTGGCCCACTCGCGCAATCGACCGCTATCCTGAGTGATCTGGTCGCCACACCATAACGTTTAATCAAAGTTTGCGCGTAATCCTCCATCACTTCCTCGTCAAAGGTTACCTGACCGAAGGTTCCGGATGGCTTCATCACGTCAACAGCGAGTGCTCTTTCGATTCTCTCTTCGTCCGACGTAGCAAGCTCCATCCCTTTTGAGTTAAAGACCTTGATACCCGAAAACTCAGGTGGATTATGGGAAGCTGTGACTGAGAAACCTACAGTACACCCACGAGACCGCGTCCCAAAGGCCGCCACAGGTGTGGGAACGACGCCGAAAGCTGAAGCATCGCTACCCATAGCGGTTACCGCTGAGATTACTGTTCTGGCAAGAAGCGCTGAAGCCTTGCGACCATCCCAACCAAGACCGTATCTGCCAACACCGGAAGCGAAAACGATTGTCTCTGCTAACCGGTACACCTCATCCGGAGTCTGTGTTTTGTTGAACACTCCACGAACACCGGCCGTCCCAAAAGCCCTGACCATCTGTTATCTCTCCACAAGCCGATACCAGAGTTCTGGGGTCGCCTTGCGAGCCAAATCATGCAATGAAGTCGCTAACTCTCTGACCTCCCACTGCGCCTGCAAAGCCGTACGCTGCCAAACCACATGCATGAGACTCCTTGCATTTATCGTCATCACCAACTTAGTTTTTATCGCCATCGGCAATATGTACCTGGCATCTTCTTTTGGTACTCCGTCTGCGACCATCTTCTCGTAAGCCGAATACACCGATTTGAGGGCTTCCTCGTAGGCCCTTCTTGCAGTCTCATTAGCAGAGATGCTAGGCGGTGTCACCACACCTTCTTTCGTAGCCGCTGAGAACCTTTGTGATTCTTGATCATACGATGCTACCCGGTGACGTACGAGCTGGTGAGTCGTGACCCTACTGCAGTCCTCAATCTCGAACATGTAGACAACATGGTCCATCAACATTTCGGGGTCGAATGGCACTTCTTTCGCATCTAGTACACGCGCAAGCGCCTTCACATCGGTATGGTACAGAAGTTTAACTCGCATGAGTCCCCTCACCAAACGCAAGTTCGTTGAAAATCGGACTCACATTCTTTGTCCTGAGCTCAGCTACCACTAATTCAGCAAACGGTTTTCCTTCCTTATCTCTCCATAGCTCGACGAGGGTCCTAGCATTTATCGAGAGCAGCCAATCCAAACTATTCAGACTGGATGCATGGATGTAAGGAAACCTACGTTGGAGTCTGTTCATCTGAACTTCGTCCGCACCCTCCAATAGCAATGACATCGTGAAGTGTTCAAGCACATCGAGAGATTTGTCTTGCAAGCACTTGGTCAGGAGAAACTTCCAGTACTCCGGACCCTTCTTCTCTAATTCCGTTTCGATGTCCTCAATCACCTTCGTGCTGTAGCAACGTCTCATTGCCACCGCTATCGTCATTTCTGGCTTCGGGCTGGACCAGACGAGAGAAACCTTCAAACATTGCTGACCCGACCACAGATTCAATTTAAACATGGACAACAGGAGGAGAGTATTCTTGGGTCACGAGATACTTAACCCACATCAGCTGTCGGAGTCTGTAAACATGGGGGCAAACCACGTTTTCATTCCGAGTCAAAGAAATTATAGAGGCTAGGTAAGGGACTGGCTCAGCCGGGGTGGCAGAGTGGTTAATGCGCGGGCAACCTGTGAGGCGACAAAGCGGGTCCGCAACTCGAGATCAACTGACCAGTCAGCCCGTGACCTTCGGGTCTCGTGGGTTCGAATCCTACCCCCGGCGCTCTTACTGTGTGCCTCAACCACCCAATACCTTGCTTGGTTTGACTCTGATGAGCCTCAAAACCCTTCCAGGTCCGCCCCGTCTAGATTCCTAACGACCGAAACGTTCGCGTTAAGAGGTCTTCTACGCCGTCTTAAACGACTCACCGCAGCCACACGTTGAGACCGCGTTGGGGTTGCTGACCACGAAGCCTCCGCCCATCAGTTTCTCGGCCTTGTAATCTATTACCGACCCCGCGATGAATGGCGCGCTCGATCTGTCAACGGCCACCTTGGCTCCATCGCTTTCGATAACGTAATCATCCTCGGTGATCTTGTCGTCGACCACCATTCCGTACGAAAGGCCCGAGCAGCCGCCTGCCGTGACAAAGATTCTCAAAGCGGCGTTCGGCTTGCCCTGCTTCCCAAGGTAGATCTTCAATTCCTCCGCCGCTTTCGCTGTGAGCTGTACGATTGGTTTCACAGCGGACTCTTGGGTCAATTCTCGACTAACGGTGTCTCGCTCGTATAAAAATGGTAGGTTGGGCGCCGCCAACCTTCTCAGCGGCTCTCCAAACTTCTTGATACGGAGGCTCTTCGGATGGAGTACTGGCAATCCATCGGAATCTCAAAATCCCCCGCCCATCCACCAAGAATACTGACCTTTTGGCAACGCCTTTGTAGTCCAAGCCAATCCACGAATCCTGCAACACGCAATAGAGTTTCGCAACTCTTCTGTTGAAGTCACTGAGAAGTGGAAACTGCAAGTTGTATGTTTGTGCGAAGGCTCTCAGGGAGTAGGTGCTGTCGACACTGATGCCAACAGTCATAGCCTTCAAAGCCCTTAATGTTCCTAAACTGTCTCTGAACGTGCACATCTCTTTATCGCAAACCCCGGAAAACGCGAACGGGAAGAACGCTAATACTACGGTTCCTCGTTCCGTGAACTCATCGAGGGACCTGATGTTATTCTCATTATCTGGAAGGACGAACTCTGGTGCCTTTTGACCCAGCCGCGGAGCCACGAGCGTAAAAGAGGCTCGTTCTGATTTAAGGCCTCTGTTGTTTCTGAGCGAGCTTTTCGAGTAAATCATAGTACTTCATCATGAGGGACGCTAGTTGTTCCTGCTTGGCGCTATCCTCTTCCTGACGCAGCAGGGTCGCCGCCTCGTTCAGCTTCAGCAGGAGAACATCCTTCAAGTTAGCAATAATCGTGTCAACGGGCACTGTTTCGGTTGGAACAACGACAGAAAGATCCTCGTGACCAGTGCAGTAGATTTTGCCGTGGTAGCTAACTCTCACCCCTCCACACTTCGAACAGGGCTCTCCGAGCATCGTGCCGCCTTTCCTGACCAACACTACCGCAAGCCTCATCCTGTCCTTGTCGGACACGCCCACGGCTCTCGATGACGGACCAGTTCTATAAAGGACGGCTATGACTAGAATTCAACGGAGCGTCGATTTCCATTCCAGAAGCGTCCTCACTGGTTACCTTCGCTAGGAGAAGGATAAAGCTGAATTGGCGAAAAACACTTATTCCCTCCCAACAATGGACTACTTTCGCAACCAGGTGAGTCTATTTGAGCTCTAAACTGAAGAAACAGGAGGAGAACAACGCAAAGCTCGCGAAGGCTACCGTCAGCCTAAACCAAATTGCGGACTCGAACATCACACCTAGAAACATCAGGAAGACCGTTAAGGACTCGATTCTCATGCTCCAAGACCAAAAGCAGAGCGTGGCTGTAAGAGCGGCGAATGCCATAAGCCTCCTTGACGAAGTCGCCCAGGACCCTAACATGCCATCCTTCGCAAGAGTGACGCTCTGGTCTGCTGTCTCCGAACTAGAGTCAATCCGAGAACAGTAAACGTTTAACACGTTCGCGGTCGCTGCCGCGGCCGTTTGCCAAACTGTCCGAAGTGCGGGAATAAAGAGTCCCTGCCAACTAAGACGTTCTCTGTCATAGTCGAGCCGTCAAAAGGGGAACGGGGAATGACAGAGAGGAGGGTTGGGATGTACACGTGCTCAAAGTGCGACACAAAATTCCCTACGGTGATCAGCAGGCAGAGATACCTCATTGTCGCAGAAGAGCAGTTGAAGTCGATTCAGGACGAGCTCAACGCAGTAAGGAAGCAAAATGAAGGGCTAGGCGTGAAGGTCAAGGAAATGGCTGACCAACAAAGGGAACTTGAGAACGCGATGGACAGGACAGCCAAAGAGAATGACATGAGACGCCTCAGGGAAAAGCTCTCCGAACTGGAGAGCTTCGTTGGGTACCTGAGAAAAGAAAAGGGCGAACTCGAGCAGAAAGCATCTAGGCTTCGGTAGACTCTAGACTCCACCAGCCGTCGTCGGCGGAAGGTCGTAACCAGCTTCTGCTTCGTAGGCGGCGGCTTTCTCGTCGAGAACAGCTTTCTCAGTCCGGAGTGCCTCCACCTCGCTTTCGAGCTGGGTGACGGACCTCTCCAACTCGCACGTGGCGATCCTCTCCTTCAAGGAGGCTATGCCCGCAAGAAGCGAAGCCTTCTCGGCTTCCAGTGACCTGATCCTCTCCTCGAGCTCGGTCCTTTGGTCGGCGTATTCGGTTACAACTTCCATTGGTTGCCGAAGTTACACTTGACGAGGTTTACTTGTCATGCCTAACTAAAAACAGTTGACAAGCGCGTAAAGGAACGGCCGCAGCCGATTCACAGCGTTTATCAACCGAGCCCGGCGCGACGGGTTCGTGAATACCGGTCTCTGGCTC
>CAZHNH010000082.1:0-9663 GCA_964533695.1 uncultured Nitrosopumilales archaeon
GCAAGGGGGATCCCGCTGGGGCAGAACAGCGATTTCGGAAAGTGCGTCGCAGAAGTGGCGGAGGCGACGCGGAAGCGGATCGCCTTCGTTGCAAGTTCGGATCAGGCGCACGCTCACAGCAGGGAAGGGCCTTACGGCTTCGACGCTCGCGCCAAGCAATATGACAGGATAGTCCAGGAAGCCGTCAGAGGCCAGAACATATCGTCACTGATGAAGCTTAACCCTGGTTTTGTCGAAGCGGCCAAACCCGACAGCCTTTGGCAGATGGCAGTGCTGGCTGGCATTCTGTCAGTCGTTCCAATGAGGGGCGAATTCGTCTCCTACCAGGTCCCAACATATTACGGAATGCTCTGTGCCGGGTTCAGCCGAGTGGCGCGACCATAGCCCGTACGTTAGGCATGGAACAGCGGTATGAACGGGGTTACAAGCATACTGAACAGCAATAGTATTAGTACGACTGCCGTAATGTACACGAAAATCTTGTCACCCTCCGCGGCGAAAAGGAAGACGGAGATGATCACCCTCGCCAAAGGAGTCGCAAGCAAGACGATCACGCCTAGTTCTATGATTGAGTACGGCTGAAGAGATGCGAGACCATTAAACAGCCCCGAGAGGCTAATATTGAAAGATCCATGTGGTACTTGGCCATTATTGTATGTCAGATCGTTCGACATAGTCGATAGGCCTTTGTTTGCCATGAGGAGGGCCGTCCCGAAGAGGATAATCGCTGCCGACGACACCACGCCGACCCTGAGGGCGTTGCCAACGACGTTATTCATGGTGTCAGGATCCTTCAGGTTCAAGCCGCTATCCCCTCCGCCGCCAGGATCATTTCAACTGCCACGACTGCAAGCACGACTGCGAAGATCTTACGGATGGTGGGGTTTCTTGCGCGTACGAGGAACCGAGCTCCCAGCGCGGCCCCGATGAGAATTCCGAGGGCAACGGGTGCCACTATCAGCGGGTTGACGTCTCCACGGGCGTAGTAAATGCCCGCGCTCGCTGCAGCCGTCACTCCGATCATGAAGTTGGATGTGGTCGTGGACACCTTCATTGGTAATTTCATTGCGGCATCCATAGATATCACTTTGAAGGCTCCGCTCCCGATACCTAGGAGACCTGAAAGCATTCCTGCAATCGCCATTCCGAATAAGCCTGTCTTTGGCCTGGTGGCATTGTACGCCACAACTGAGCCATCGCGTTCAGTATACGAACCGGTCAGAGCGAGCTTCTTGGACAATCCTTTGAGTTCGGGGCTCTTCGGAATGTTCTCCCCGATCCTCATGATGGTCGGGACCAAGGTCACCAGGAGGATGCTTCCGAAGATGAGTTCTAGCGCTGACGAGTCGACGTACGCTGCCAAAGCCGCACCGAAGATTGCGCCTGATGTGGTGGCCAGCTCAAGGAACATCCCAACTCTAAGATTAGTCATCTTATCCTTGACGTAGACTGAAGCCGCCCCGCTGGAAGTTCCAATTATGGAAACTATGCTGGCGCCAATCGCAAAGTGGATGTTGATGCCGAACAGAAGGGTAAGGGCCGGAATCACTACGACGCCGCCACCGAGCCCCACTATGGAGCCGAAGACCCCCGCGATAATCGATATCAGGAAGATTATCACAAGGAATTCCGCAACGATCATTCGAACGGCGCCGGCCGTTACTCAGTACTTAGATTTTGCTCGGGATCAGGCCGGCCAGTCACTATACTTTCAGGTGGTTAGGCTGCCTCGAGGCCTGATATGATTCTCCTGTGGCTCTCATCGATACCCTCGACTCCCGTGTTGAGAATAATGCAAGGAACTTTCCAGGTCTCAAACATCCAGCGGAAGAATTTGGCCTGCCTTTCGCCGTCCAGTTCGAGGAGATATGGGTTGTACCACGGCTCGTTTGAGATTGTCCCCCACTTTTCCTTTGGCCCAGCACCGGGCAGTATCATGTATTCCCCTTCCTGAAGGATCCGGATGGCTCTTGATGGGCTGAGTTTTTCTTCTGCGGGGCTGTGGTCATCTCTGCGCAGCAGCACCACGAGGTTGATCGGGACTTCGTCGACTACCTTCTCCGGCCCCAGAATGTCTTCCCGTCTTACGAGAACCCGCGAGTTCCCAAATGCATAGTAGCACCATCCCTCGCCCTCGTTGAAGACGCACTTTCGTTTGGTAAGAGAGCAGAGGTCGTTGCCGAGCGGGTGGTCACAGTCTTCCTTCCTTGTGATCACGTTTTCGCTCGAGGACCTGTCGAAGACTGAGCGAAGCCAGCCTTGTTCCTTTTGCGACTCCGACCTCAT
Source organism: uncultured Nitrosopumilales archaeon (assembly GCA_964533695.1). Taxonomy (GTDB): domain Archaea; phylum Thermoproteota; class Nitrososphaeria; order Nitrososphaerales; family Gagatemarchaeaceae; genus UBA183. Next base: position 2,287 of record CAZHNH010000082.1, read on the forward strand.
GTAGAGGGCACATTCAGGTTGCTTAGCCACCAACGGCGCAGTCGGTCTCTCCAAGATCTGGTCAGGAAACTTAACGTACGCCCAGTCGTCGCCACAGATCTTCCCCGCACTGTTCTGGAAGATCTTGAAAGCGTGAGTGGTCTTGCCGGTGCCAGTAGGGGCTATGATGACGACACCCTTCTTCTTGTAAAGGGCGGTGGCGCCGTGAATGGAGAGCGTGTTGTGGTGTTGCTCCAGTATTGCCGCAGCTATTCCTAGGGCCCAGGACTTGCATTGCCCATAGTATTCAGTGTTCACGAAAAGCGCGCTGTGAAGAGGAGGGCAGTAGTATGCTGACGGCTCCAATCCCTCAACCCCTGTCGCAGAATAGATCCGTGCCTCTGGCGTGATTGAAGCAGGTGCAGGCCACCAGTTACCCTCCCAGAAGCCAGCTTGGTGGTCACTGTTGGTCGTCAACTCAATTGGTATGCCGTTCAGGTCAGCTACAAGCGACCTCGACCCAGTGACCCTCAGTCTTGTATTCACCCGCTTAAGGAGCGCATTGAAATCTGTCGAATTGGAGTTTTTGTCCGCTCTCACTCTCGACTTGGAAAGCGTTTGGTAGTTCCTTAATTGGACTTCGACCAAGGAATTGTCCGGCCTTTTTCCATCTGTTTAAAACCGTTAGCAGCGGCGTCATATGTTCTCCAAGTGTCGAATTCTGAAGGACTCCTGCTTCTGTTTTTGCGTTGCAGGATGTAGGTCTGCTGAAGGATCATTGTTCCGCACGTATCCACGACGAAACAGGCTTTACCACCACCAGAGCTCGCGTCGCTTCCATTTTCTTGACTAATCCCTGCGAGAGAATCGAATCAAGGATCGCACTTCCGAGAGACCCTCCCAGATGGGGCCGCCGTTCAGTCCAATCTTGACACCCATAAGCAAAAACCCTGTTCGACGATGTTGCTCCGCCCACATCCACTCCTCGTTCCTCCAGTGATTTCGAACCAAGCCGAGTTAGCCGGTAGACCATCCTTCCAGACGCCCCCAGACGCTTTCTCACATTAGCGACCAGCCAACCTTCTCGCAGCATTTCATCGAGCAATCCCACTCCGGCGACACCTGCGAGGTGATCGTAACATGTGCGGCACTGCCTGATTTCAGAGTTGCTTTTCACGTGGTTGAGGGCCTCTGAAGAAGTGGAGGAAACTTCACGGGGTCCGGGGGACCAGGCCGAGACGAGATCCTTTACTATCGAGCCGAACTTCTTCGAACCAAGAGTGTAGACCCTCTGTCTTCCACTCTCAAAAACCGAGACAACCCCGTGTTTGAGCATAATCGAAAGATGAGAGGAGACTCTGGGTTGTAAGACTCCAAGCGTGGTACAGATGTCCGTCGTTGTCAATCCGTCTGGATTGTGCATCAACAATTCGACTATGTTGACTCTAGTGGCATCAGAGAAGATCTTGGCGAGCTCGGCCGCCTTTTCTCCCGAGAGTTTTTGCGACAATAGACTTCCCATTCGCTTTACTTTCAGCGCCGCCGGGTTGCGAGCGCAACTCCCAGAAGAAGTACCGAGCCGCCCGCCACTGTGAAGACGGTCAAACCCTGACCCAAGATCAGTATCCCTCCTATCACACTGATGACCGGGATAAGGTATAGTTGTACAGATAGCCTGGAGACGGTGTTCCTGCTTACGAGAACATAGAACATAGAATAGGCGAGAACTGTGCTTAACACGCTCAGATACAGAACGGCGAGCCACCCAGTCACCGGCAGTGTCGAAACCTGAGTGACGAAGTTGGGAGAGAGGAGCGGGAGAAGCATGGCGGTGCCAATGGTTCCGGCTCTTATCGCGATAGGGAGCGCGCCGTACTTTACGACGAGAGGTTTGGAGAAGACAGCGAAAAGGGCATATGCGACAGCTGTGATTAGAATCTCAAGCACTCCTATCGTGGAACCCGAGGGTCCACCTAGCTCCGATAGAGAGAGCAAGACAGTACCGCATGTCGCAACGATAAGGGCGACCCCCAACTTCCTACCGATTTCTTCCTTGAGCGAAACACGCGATAAGAGAACAATCAGTATGGGTCCGAGAGCGACAAGCAGTCCGGCAACCCCGGCGGACACGGTTACTTCACCCGAGTTCAAAGACAGATGATACATGGGGACGTTTGCGAACGAGACCATGAGCAGCCTCGGCAAATCTCTAAGTTCGAACTTGGTCTTGGTCTTTCCAAAGAAAGGGAGAATTGCAAGGTATCCTGCCGCGGCTAAAAGCCACCTGAGAAGTGTCAGGTTCACAGGAGAAAGGAACCTGTCGGCAAGACTGATAGCGTCAAACGCCAGACCCCATATGATGCTCAGGACAATCAGAAGAACGTAGAATCCTGAGCGGCTTATTGCTCCGTGAGGCTCTCCACCCGCAGGTCCAGCCGCTGACAACGCATACGCGTGACCGAATATGTCGACATAAAAGTGTTGGGGGGGCCTAAAAACCGGGCTGAAATTGTATTACAGCTTGTCCTGCGACAGCCGTTCCGTGAGAAACCACAACACTTCGGGCGTCCCCCAGTACATCTCCCCGTCCACGAAGTATGTTGGCGCCCCGAATACCCCCCTTTCGTAGGCCTGATTTGTGTCGCTTCTGAGTCGGAGCTTCGTGTCCTCCCGTTCGATGAATTCGAGGAACTCACTTCGACCGAGCCCGGTAGACTCGGCTATCCGCCCGAGATTGTTTGCCTCTGAAATGTCCGTTCCTTTCACCCAGTACTCTCTGAAGACCCCTGAAGCGTAGTCGTGGGTTTTTCCCTTCAATTCCGCGAAATACGATCCTCGCAAAGCCTTGACGGAATTGATTGGAAAGGTTGAGTGAGGAAAACTGAATTCTATTCCCATAGTTCTGGAGATCCGCTCCAGGTTTCTTACCATGTAATCATATTCATTGGAGCCTCGCGGGACAGGACCATCCTTTGTGATTTGGAACAAACCGCCGAGGAAGAGCGGGACCATCCGCACCTCAATCCCTCGCCCCCTCGTCATTTCCAGCAGTTTGTAATAAGCCACGTAGCAATTCGGGCTAGAGAAGTCGTAGAGGAACTCAATGGGAGTCAAATGCCCATGTGCTCACTTTTGCCCTTGCCTTTCGCCCTTTCCACTTCCTTTTATACGTGAGACCAACTTCACTTTGCCGTATCCGGCATGACTGACGAGGCAGAGATCATAATTGAGCCCTACAAGACCATAGTGATCCACGAGATCGTAGAGAACAGGTTCAGCGACCTAGTGGCATTGATAGTTTCGGGCACGAGAGCTGCTGGTGGTACGACGATACCCATGTTGAACTGGTGCAATGGGGTCGTATTCCAGATAGTCCCGTTCAACCCTCACAGCGAGGAGGTGATAGCTGAGCAGTTGAAGGGGATTGTCCACTACGCGGCAATCACTTTTGCAACTAAGGAGAAGTTCGAGCCAGAAGTCAGATTACCTGACGGAACAATTCGACTCATCGACCAGCGAGCGAATCAGAACTTCTTGAAGTTAGCCGGTGTCCTAAAGGCCAGAGCCAAGTATCAAGCTTAGGCTATCTTCTGGGAGCAGCAGTGCTAGCTGCTGGCGAGCGGAGAAATCCTGTCGCGTTTCAGATTGCGAGGTTCTACTCCAAAACGGATTTATGAAGGCACTTAGAGCACGCCACCATGAGTGAATCCAAGAACGTCGAAGAGATGGAGAGCGGTCTATTTGAAGGACTTATCAAGGCACTCGGCGATAAGCATTCCGAGCTCGACCTGACCTTCCAACGAACCAGGCTCACGGTGCCAGGGACTCAAATGGGCATTGAGCTGAATGGCGTCGTGTCTTTGACGGTGCACATGCGAGAGCTAAGTGATAACGAGAAGAAGGCACTGGCAGAGAAGAACATAGCCCTGATGTCATCCAAATAGTCAGCCAGAGAAGGACTATTCCCTCAGGTCGTCGGCAAGTCTGTTAGCCCGTCGTCGACTTGGATTCTTGCAATACCCGAACGAGCTTCATCAACTTGATGGGATTTACGCTAACGTGTCCAGTCATCCTGGATATTCCTCTTCCCATGCTGAGAAGATCACTGTTTCCATCGTACACCGTCAGCGTCCATCCGACTTGTGCCAGGCTCCTCGCGAGTCTCTCAGAGCTACTCAGTAGTGTGCCTAGGCTAGTCTTCTCGCCGTTCCTGGATAGCGCCACTTCGCCAAGCTTTAGCCCACTCTCCCTAACACCAGCTGCCTCTACACTGAGTGACCTCGAATCTGAGTCGACCTTCAGTAAAGGAAGCTTGTTCACTGTCATCGTAAGACTGCCCGAAGTCAAAGAAGGAAGAAGGTGCAGGAAAGTGTCGAACCGAGCGTGTTTGGAATGTCGTGGTCTGTGGCCGTTCGCCTTCGGATCCTCCTCCATGAACGATGTTTCTGCCTTCTTGAAGATAAAGTTCATCATCAACGGATGTCCGGTCGGTCGATAGTCCCGACGAACTTACGATTCGTGGACCAAACGCAAGACAATGCTAATCTTCCAGTATGGAAGGGAGCATTACCGCTGCTCTTGGTGGCCTTGGTTTGAAGCTAAGACCTCAGCTGGGAATGTTTGACGCGGTCGCGACTGGCCTAGCTGCCATTCTCGGAGCGGGAATCTTCGCCGTAATTGCGCCTGCTGCTGGTATTGCCGGTCCAGCTCTGCTGATTTCCCTCTTGATAGCTGCATTTGTAGCCCTTTGCAACGCATTATCCTCTGCCCAGCTTGCTGCGATTTACCCCCGAACAGGGGGAACCTATGAGTTCGGCAGGCGAGTGCTAGGCCCATGGTGGGGCTTTGGAGCAGGCTGGATGTTTCTCGCCGCGAATACGTTTGGCCCAGGTGTAATTGCACTTGCCTTCGGGGCGTATCTTCACGCTGTCCTCACATCGGTCCCGGCTCGAGGAGCGGCCGTTCTTGCCGCACTTGCGATGACCACTTTGAACGCCCTAGGAATCAGGAGATCTGTTCGCGTGACAGACGTTGTCGTGGTCCTGTCAGTCGCCTCCCTGCTTTCAGTCGTAATAATCGGTCTCCCGGGAGGGCACGTATCCAACCTCTCTCCTTTCGCTCCAGGGGGAGTCGGCGGAGTTTTGCAGGCCACCGCCCTGCTTTTCTTCGCTTACACGGGCTATAGCCGCATAGCGACGCTGGTCGAAGAAGTGCACAATCCAGAGCACACAATTCCGAGGGCGACGGTAATAGCACTGAGCACTGCCACCATACTCTACATTGGGGTCGCGTTCACAGTACTCTCTGTTCTAGGAGGATCGGGGGTTGCGCAATCATCTTCTCCCTTGCAGGGGGCCATGCTCGCTCTCGGAAGCGGTGTGGGCGTTGCGATTGTAATTGTTGGTGCCCTCCTCACGACATTCAATGAAGGCCTCTCAGACCTACTGGGCGTCTCGAGGGTAGCATTTGCCATGGCGCGCGAGTCTGACCTTCCTAGCGGGATGTCTCGCCTCGGCGCGGGGCAAAACCCGTGGCGTAGTGTGCTCATGGTTGGCGTGATTGCAATTCTTGTGGCCGGGTTGGCTCCATTCGGAACTGCGGTTGCGATTTCTAGTTTTGGGACTCTCCTTTACTACACTGTGACAAACCTTTCAGCCTTACGCCTTACTAGGGACCAGAGGAGGTTTCCCAAATGGCTCGCGTTAGCAGGCCTTGTCGGGTGCCTAGGCCTAGCCTTTTCCCTCTCGTTGCTGGACGTTTCATTGGGACTTATCATCCTAGCTATTGGGTTGACATACCACACACTGAAGCTTAGGGTCAACGGTGGTCATATCCCGGTTGGACACAAGCGTTCCATAAACGGACTAGGCGGGACCGAAAATTCCCATTAGACCCCAAATGCCGGCGAGACACTCAACCTTGAGGTAGTATGCCAGGGCCGGAGTTCACAACCAAGTAGGTTCGAATCCATCTCTGTGGATGCGGGTCCGGTCTTGATCTCCGTAAGCAGTCTGCGATGAATGGGGCGACCTACCGGCATAATGACCAACTCGGGATTGCGCTTCGGCCAAGCACTCAAGGACCATCTTGCCAGTTCTCGCGACTTGCCCGGTAAGCGCCTTGGCGTCAGCCATCGGCACTTTCTGCAATACGTTATCGCTGACTATGAGGACTCCAGCGGTCTTTATTCCCCTGAAATTACCAACGACGAAGATGGTGGCGCACTCCATCTCGACAGCGATATAGCTACCCCCAGCTGGTCCAGCCCCGAAGTCGCGGTTCTCGGTGTAGAAGGCGTCCGTCGAGAAGACTTCGCCTGAATAGGACTTCATCCCTTCTCTATTTGCCGCCGCAGCCAAGAGGCGCGTAAGTCCGCTGTCGGGCTTCGGCGTCACCTTCTTGTTGGGGAAATAATGATTGAGGGTCCCTCCGAGGTACCCAGCGCCAGTTGCTATGACCAAATCCCCCACCTTCATCTGCCTCTTAAGACCCCCGCACGTCCCCAGCCTGACGATTGTCTTGGCGCCGAGCATTGCCAGCTCCTCCACCGCTATCGCCGCAGATGGCCCCCCAATCCCGTGACACGCGATGGTGAAGGTCTTGCCCCCATACTTCCCCGAATAAGTCAGGAATCCTCTGTAGTCGTTCACGACCTTCCTGGACCTAAGCAGGCCGGACAGCTGGGCAACCCTAGACGGGTCTCCTGAGATGATTACGGTCTCAGCTATTTCTCCCTCCTTGGCCCTGATATGCTGGGGCTTATCCAACGGCCCGCCGGATGTGATGGCGGGCTAATAGAAGTTCTTCTTCCATTAGCTGCGTGGCGCCCGCGTCAAACTCGCCCGACTAAACGGAAAGGCGTTGAGATCCACCTTATCTCTCTAATCCATGTGCTCTAAGTTGTTCTAGAAGCGACTTGATAGTTCTCTGCTGTGCGAGGAGCAACGCCATGAAGAACGGTTCTGTGGTGAATGGTTTCCCAGACTTCTCTACTGCGTCATCAAAACCTTCCTTGACTTCCTGAATCATCTTGTCCCACACTTCTTTGTCTTCCTTCCTCATCACCGATGCAAAGCCCTTCCAAGACTCAATTTCTCCTTCCAGCAGGCTCCTCCGTTCAGTCGTCGCAGTTCTCACACTTCTTGGGAGACAGGAAGTGGGTTATCCCAAGGCCATCATGAACCACTCCATAATCGACGAATATTCCATCATCGTCTGATTTCTTCCTAACCATGGCTCGACAGGAACTGCACTGCCAAATATGCTCGGTGTCAGAATTCAATCTTATTTCGGGAGAGACATTGCTGAACCTGTACTTGAATTCATGGCACAGTCTAGCAGTGGGTCAAGCCATAGGAGGCTTCAAATTGCGAGAATAAGATGAATTCAGGCGAAGAA
>CAZHNH010000083.1:0-15561 GCA_964533695.1 uncultured Nitrosopumilales archaeon
CACTGATGTCTGTCCCCTCCCCTGTCTTCCATTCCCTTACAACACTCAGTAGGGGTGGTTTCTCGAACTCGACTTGGACCTTTCCTTCATAGACGGCGCCCGTGCCGCCGTCGATGGAGATGAAGTCCTCCTCGTGAAGAGTCTTTCCTTTCAAATCGAAAGTTTTGTTAGCTAAATTGATGGTCATGTCCCCACAACCTACGACGCATACCTTGCCCATCTGCCTGGCAACCACGGCAGCGTGCGAGGTCTTGCCCCCAGTTTTTGTCAGGACGCCTGCGCAAGAGGCAATGCCCGAGACATCCTCAGTGGAGATGGCTTCGCGCACCAAGATGAGTCCGGAGTCCTGACCACTGCGATGACTCAAGGCGCTGGCGGCATCGAAGACTATCCGTCCGACTGCCACACCATCACTCGCTGGCACGCCTCTGGATAGCGGTTCGCAAGTCCTGGCAGACTGTGAGAGGACCCTCCGCTGAACATTTTCAAGATCGTAGTTTTTCAGTCTTTCCAACGCCGTGGTCCTGTCGATGATTCCTTCGGAGGCCATGTCAGCAGCTACCTGGATGGCCGCCCAAGGAGTCCTCTTTCCACTCCGTGTCTGCAGGAGGTAAAGCTTCCCCTCCTGGATTGTGAATTCGAAATCCTGCATGTCCTTGAACTCCATCTCCAATCTCTTCCTCAGCGCAAGTATCTCTGCGTAGACGCCGGGCAACACCATACCGAGCCCCGCCGAACTGCCGACAGATTGCCTGCCGGAGACCAAGTCTTCCCCTTGGGCGTTGAAGAGGAAGTCCAGGTAGAGCTGATTCTGCCCTGTTGCAGGGTTCCTTGTGAAGGCGACTCCTGAACCTGATGTTGCACCCATATTGCCGTAGACCATCTGTTGAACAATTGCCGCTGTACCAGCCAGCCCCCGAAGGTTCTGGATGGCTCGGTATTCACGGGCCTTGGAGCTCTCCCAAGATTCGAAAACCGCCCTGACCGCTCCATGCAGCTGTTCAAGCGGCTCCTGGGGGAACGGCGCTCCCGTCTGGGCCTTGAACTCGTCTAGGTAATCCTTCGCCAGTCCTTTCAGCGAAGAGGCGTCCAGATCCTTTAGACTTGGGACCTCTGCGTACGCTAGATGCTGACTCAGGATTGATTTGAAGTGGCTACTGTCGCAGTTGTTGACGACCTCCGCGTACTCCTGTATTAAGCGGCGGTAAGAATCCCAAACGAAGCGTGGATTACCGGTCATGCGGATGAGACCCTGAACTGTCGCATCACACAGGCCCACGTCCAGAATCGTCTCCATCATCCCGGGCATAGAAACGGCTGCGCTTGAGCGGACTGAAATAAGCAGAGGCTTCCTTCCGTCTCCGAACACGAGCCTCGTCTCTTTCTCGAGCCTCTTTACGCCAGCCTTGATCTCCTCGAGCGTATCGAAGGAAAGAGAATGTTCTGTAAGGTAATTGCGGCACTTGCCAGAATTTAGCACGAACCATGCGGGTATGGGGAGGCCAATGTTGGCCATTCTCATGAGATTCGCTGCTTTCAATCCGACCTCCCCAACCTCCGGAGGCTTGTGAGTGGGTTCGAGTCCACCCGGTCGAACGCTTTCCGCAGTCATTCGTCCTCCGTTTCTCCTTTAGCGTAATAGTGTCAGACGTTCGTCATCTCTTCAAGAGCGTAATCCTTCAGAATCAGGGCCGCCTTGATGAAAGAGTCGGACGCGTCCTCAATCTTGTTTGCGATGGAGGACAGCAGATAGAGCTGCTTGAAGTTCTTTGTGTTCTTCAGCAACGCTGCCGTGATTATTCTGAGACTGTCGTCTGCTTCATGTTCGAGGGTAGTCACCCTGTCCACCGACTGAAGGAAGTCTTCCATGTCTGTCTGAGAACCATACCTGACCGTCTTGGCATTCTCGATCACTTTCAGGTGCTCCATTGCGCATTCGTTCGAGAGTTCGGCCAGGCGGAGAAGAGGCTCAAAAAGCTCTTGGGGGACCTCGACCTTGGAAGTCTGAGTGAGCAGAAATGCAGCATCTTCAAGCGCGTCAGCAGCGTCATCCGCATTACTCAGGACCGCCTCGAATTCTCGTGAGGTGTTTGTCCTCTTAATCAGCAGCCTCCCTTTGTTAAGGAGCGAGTCGGCACGGCTCTCCCACTTCCTCGCCCTTTCGGCGTTCCGCATGACAGAATCGGTATCGTCATTTACCACTTGTACAAGGCCATCCCTTACCGCGGCCGCAATTTCAATGGTCTGCGTGGCATGGTCACTGGCAATTTGCAATATGTCCTCATCGATTCCATGGAAGTGCCTGGTTAGTTCGACTCGCACCTCGTCTCTGATAAGGAACTCGGACTTCGATTGCAGCAACCCCTCCGTGCAGGTCTTCAATGTGAACTTGAGGAAATCTACGGCCCGGTCCTTGCCTAGGACGTCGCCGAAGTCATCACCATAATGGAACGGCGAGCGTTTTGCCTGGTCGACTACGCCGTAGATCAGCTGCGCGCCTCCCATCTTTAGAAAACCGCGATGGCCGTACCCCTTGTCCGCCGCCCATCGAAGAATCCTCACGGCTTCGTTCTTGCCAACGAAGCTCCGGAGCTGTTTTCTTGCGCGATTCCAGTCGATGAGGAAGACGATCTTAGAACCCAAGAACGATAGGTACTCCGCCAAGTCGTCCTGGCTTTTCGCCTCTAGGAGGCCGACGCACATCTGGTAGTCCGCTTCCTCCAAGCTTTCCCCTCTCCTTGACATCGTCTCATTCCACTTGACCGGGAACTTCTCCAGCAGCGACTGGAAGAAAGCAAGACGTGGAAGGTGAACGTCCGTGTAGGTCAGGGCCGCTGACAGGCCAATCACCTTGACGACGAGTATGTGCGAGTCCGTTTGCCCGATATCGTTCTGGATAAGAAGCGCGTCGCCGGCGCGTGTTGCCGTTGTGCCTAGGCCGGGATGGCCGAACTTTAGGTCGGCTGACTGGTTGACGCCCTTCATGAAGGCGCGGACGAACACGGTGTCAGCCTGGTCTATGCCGTATACATTAGCGCCGTCGAGCACTTCCTGATAGGTCTTCGTCTGAAGATCGTTTATGCACCGATGAATGTCCATGACGAGCAGATGAAAGCTGTCTTTACTTCGATCGACTGACGTCGCTGCTTCAACGAAGGAACCTGAGACCTTCGTGTCGCTCTCGGCCTTGAAGGCCTGCAGCAACTTCGTCTTGCGCGCGTCAAAGAGGCCACTTTCCCGAAGCTGGTCGCCACCGGCGGCGCGCAGAGGGGCAATCATCTGATTTGTCAGTTGAACGACTCTGTCTGCCATTATTCCGGCACGTGGAATTTCGTAGGAATCGTCTGGGAGTCGCCGGCTTGACGACACGACCGCATCGAACTCCTTCTCCCCGATTCCACTGGTCTCTCGCTCGCCGCGAAGGTCAGAAAAGCTGTCGTCAGGGCGGTCTGCGTGGTTGCGTGCAGCTTGGATCAGGGCGAGGAAATACTTCGCCGCATCGTTTGCAGTCAGCGCATCGCTAATGAGTTTTGGAAGGAGTAGTGGCTCCTCTCCAAGCTCGTGGATGATTCCAGACTTCTCGCTATGCTGACCACTCAACGGGTCTCGGGATGCTCGCCTCTATTTTATCGTTAACGTTACTGAACCCTCTCGAATGGGAGTCTGTGATGTGTATTCTTGCTCTGGAACTGGCCCCCCGCAGTTTCTCCTGTCACCTCTTTGACGGTCATTCTTATCAGCAAATCTCTCGGGTCGAGAGCTGTGTCCACTCGGCATAACGCCTCTTCCTTGCCAGAAAGGCGCCGTAATTCGTAGCGCCGTGTTGGAATCTGACGTGCACCTCCGCGTCGTTCCTTCTGTCGTACGACCATCGGTCTACCAGGCCGACGTACGAGATCACTTGGGTGTGCTTGACGGAGATTGTAGGGAGCGAAATTTCATCGACCGATTCTCCGCGCGCGCTAAAGTCTGCTGGGAAGCTAGAGAAGCCAGGACAAGACGATGGGAATGCCAGTCTAAAGATCCAGGTTCCGCTTTGAGCTAATCGATTCCATGAACTCTCTGAAGCCCTGATAAAGCGACCGGTAGACCTTCCTGTCCCCCAAATTCTTCAACACCGCGAAGGACCCTTCCTCCACCATCACCGCAAACTCCGCGGCCATCCGCGGGTCTACGTTTGGTCTTAGGTAGCCATCGTCCCTCGCTTTTCTGAGATGCTTCTCAGTCTCGTCTATCCAGGTCTGGAGCACATCACGGAGCTTATCCCTGAATACCGGGTCAACCGCTGACATCTCTTGAGTGAGATTGTTGAGTGGGCACCCGAGCGACAGCTCTTGGTCGGTCGTCGCTTCCATCAGCTTCTTGTACGTCTTCACCATTCCTTGGACTGGGTTTCGGTACGCATTCAGGGGCCTGACCCACCGGTTGAGCATCATATCGCGGAGAACTTCGTCTGCCAGAGCGTAACCGAGGTCGTTCTTGGTGGGAAAGTAGTGAAAGAACGCGCCCTTCGTGACGTTCGTCTTTGCCACTATGCCGTTAACGCTGGTCGCCTGGAATCCATGTTTGTAGATCTCGTCAAATGCCACACGCAGTATCTCCGACCGCGTCGATTCAGCGTCTCGAGTTCTACTCATCGTTTCACCCTAGGAGTCACTTGTAGTTAATATACCATCTGGTATGGTCTGCTCGCACGTCCAAACGCTTAAGTGGGCCATTGACATACCAGTCGGTATGTCAACTCCATCCGCGCACCCGTCCTCAGGCAAGAATTTGTTGGCAGGCAAGGTCGCCGTGATTTACGGCGCTGGAGGTGGCGTTGGCAGCATGGTCGCCAAGACATTTGCCAGGGAAGGCGCGAAAGTGTTTCTTGTCGGACGCAGGTCGGAGCCTTTGGATGCCGTGACCAGAGAGATCTCGAGGGCGGGCGGCTCGGCCTCGGCATCGCTGGTGGACGCCCTTGACTCGAAAGCGGTCGAGGCGCATCTACAGAAAGTCGTGGCTGAGTCAGGGAGGCTCGACGTTTCGTTCAATCTCATCGGGACCAACGTGGGAATAGGAAACCCACTGGTGAAGCTTTCAGATGAGAAATTCACGGCTGCCGCATTCGACAAGGTGAGATCATACTTTATCACGATGACGGCGGCAGCGCGCATAATGGAGAAGCAAGGGAGCGGCGTCATACTCGGACTTACGGCTCCCAACGCACGGCTGCCAAGAGTGAACATGGGTGGGTTCTCGGTCTGCGGCGCAGCGATAGAAGCACTCTGCAGGCAGTTGGCTCTGGAAGCTGGGCCAAATGGTGTCAGAGTCGTCTGCCTGAGAACCGGAGGCACCCCTGACAACCCTGTTATCCACGACGTATTCGCATACCTTGCCAAACAGAAAGGAGTGACCTTCGAAGAGTTCGCGCGGTCGGAGGGCGAAATCACAGCGTTGAAGAGACTCCCGCTTACCACAGAGGTTGCGAATGCAGCCGCTCTAATCGCATCTGACTACGCAAGTACGATCACCGCAACGGTGGTAAACGCAAGCAGCGGTGAACTCGTGGACTAGAAGAAGATCCTATGTTGGAAGCCCCACTTGCTTCACTGATACTGTCTACAGGAGAATTGACCTAGTTCTGAACTTAGGGCACCACGATTAAATCGTTTGTCCGCGTTCTTAGAAGTGCATGTCGGGCGATGGGAGGAAAGGCGCCAGTGGTCCGGCCATCGCTCTTGCGATTGTGGTCGCGGCCCTGATAGTCGTGACCCTCTACTACCTGTACTCTGCCGGTTCGCTCTCCACCCCAAGCGTCGTTGAGTCGGAGACCACTACGTTCTCGAGCGACTCAGGACCAATCGCCGTGATTTCGGCATCATTGGTCACTCACTCCAATGGGACTGCCACGATCACGGCCACAATCAAGAATGTGGGCCAGCAGAGCATCGGTCTGGACGAGTTCTACTTTCCTGCGGGCGCAGCGATCTCAGCATATTTCGGAACTACTGCGCTGCTTCCGAACATGTCCTTCACTTGGAGGCAGACAATTCGTGGTAACATCATACAGAAAGAAAAGGGGTATAGCCTGGACGTCGATTTCTTTTTTGGCCCGACGACGGTTAAGCCAGCAGTTCGGCACGTTGACGCAGCCAGCGTTTGGCTGACCGTTTACGCAAGCTAATCTCTTTTCCAATTACCCTGTGCTTTTCGTAGCTTAGACTGAACCCCAGCCTTGCGCGCGTTTGTTGTAGGCGGATGTCTGGATACGTGCGCCTAGTTAATCCGTATTCTTGATTCATGTTATGACTCCTGAATGCCTAATATCTGCTTCTGATTCATAGCGCAAGGTAGCAATGACTCTCAGAAAACTGAATCCGCTCGAATGGATCCTGTACGTGTTGCTTTGGTGAGACGCGCGCTGCGTGGGAACCAGCTCACGCCTGGTCGATAGGGGACTGGGGCGACTAAATAGATCCCTGACCACGGTCGAATCATGGGCGTGAGCGATGATGTGTTCTGTAGGATAGCCAGACACGATGAGAAGGCGTATGTAATCTATGAGGACGAAGATGTGATGGCGATCCTTGATCTGTACCCCGCGTCAAGGGGACAGGTGCTCGTATTGCCTAAGGCTCATTTTACTTGGTTCTACGAGATGCCGGACAAACTGGTAGGGCACTTCTACGAGCTCGTCAACAGGATTGGCCTTGCGATAACGAAGACATTCGAGCCAAAGTCCATAATATTGCTGGCGAGAGGCCTGAGAGTACCCCACTATCATCTCATAATGATACCGACCCACGGAGATGACGTCATGAGCCGCCTGTTCGGATTCGTCGACGCCGTCCAGGGTTTCCCACCTGTGCCAGATGGAGTCGTGGAGGAGAGGCTGGAGGCCCTCAGGGCAAGCACATTCAATCGGGGGACGGCCAGCCGTGATCTGGAGGAAGGGAAAGCTCGACTCGAGCTGGCTCTGAAGGAGGTATTGACGGCAAGGCCCCTCTAATGAAGGATGAGAAAGGTATCCCATGGTGAAGGTCTTCGTGCGATACCTTTGGATGAAACTCGGCTCCGATGCGCCTCGATTCGAGCAAGCCTTCTCCGTAGATGATGGGAAGAGCTGGGAGACGAATTGGATGACCACCCAAAGACGAAAGCCCGAATGAGATGGCCTAGTTCAAACGCTTGGGCGCGGGCATACCTAGAGGAACTCCTAGGAATCAGAGCCAGAATCGCTTGGTTTCGCTGAAGCTCTCTCAAGGACTCTTCGGATCGATGCAACGACTCGATCAGGCCGATCTTCCTGCACAGAATGCGAGGCGTCCTCAAGGGTCTCGGTTTCGTGTATCTTTAGATATCCTTGCCACTTCGCCACATCTGCAAGTGGAAATCCTGGATCATCATGTGTTCCCCAAAGGATCTGCGCCGGCAAATCCGAGAGGTTCGGCAGCTTGGTCTCAATTTCCGCGAGCCACGGACGAGCCTTGCGAATTTGTCTGGGGAAGATCCACGTCGGTCTTCTTGAGTCCGGAGTCGGAAACGGATCGGTGTATGCTTTTCTGAGAATCTGTGTGACTTTCTCCTTGTGATAGATACCATCAGGTAGCATGGACTTTGCGAAGTAGTTTCTTCGCGTTTGAAGCCAGTAACCAACGGGCCATCCTCCCATCACAACGGAAAACAGCTTTTGAAGATTGGATGCTGGCCATGCCCAAGTATTCATCACGACAAGGCCGCCAAGGTTTTCCCTATTTCGAACAGCATAGTTCATCCCGATAGGCCCACCCCAATCTTGAACTACCAACACGACGTCTCTCAGTTTCATGCGACTGATCAAATCTGTGATCGCGTCCGAATGCTCTTGCGGGGTGAATCGATACGCGGAGGGTGCCTTGGACATTCCAAAGCCAGGGTAGTCAGGGGCGACCAGACGACATTCTTCTCTCAGATCTTTGACGACGTTTCTGTAGATGTAGGACCACGTTGGGTTTCCGTGAAGAAGGAGAACCACAGGACCCTGTCCTTCATCAACAAAGTGAATGTAGCCATCACGGTAGGGTAACCAATGATCATTGAATGGATATTCAGAGGAATCAACCTCAAACGGCCTTGGAATCGTTTCCATGTGTGTACGGCCGATCCTGTTTGTTGGTCTAATAAATGGCGTACTTGGTCCAAAAGGAAGTGAAGACTTTTCGACCTGAGGAGCTAATAGAAGACCAGGCGTCGCAAAGGTAATAAGTTCCGCCGATTAGGGACACCCTAATTGAGCCTGACTCCTAGCCAGCGGGCATTGGGCGCAAAGATTCTCGCCTCAGTATTGATAGTTGCGTTTTCTCTGGTGGCCGTCGGAGTTGCGACCAGCTCTCCTCTTCAGGTGGCTCCTACCTCGAGCACATCGTGCGAGCCGTCACCATCTGGCGCCCCTTGTACCACTACCTCGAGTTCCACCTGTGCGCCGGGCACCGTCTGTACGACCTCGACCACGTGCCAGCCTTCGGCGTTCGCAGGGTGCCCGACTTCGACGACTTCGAGCACGACCACTACGTGCAGTCCTCTTGTCGTATGTTCGACGTCATCGAGCACGACCACCTGCGAACCCGCCTCATCAGCCGTGGGATGCACAACTACGAGTACGAGCACTAGCACCTGCACGACCAACTTGGCAGGCGTTGAGTGTCCGACTACGAGCACGAGTACGATTACGACTACGTGCGAGCCCGCCTCTTCCGCCGTCGGATGCGCGACAACTACGACCACATGCAATCCGACAGTCGGCGTGGCCTGTCTCCCGTCCCTGATCAGCACAGCCACGACGACCGTCCTTCACACGTCGGCGGGCGTCTCAATCGCACCGGGCGGATCGATTCCCTACGGATCTGTTGTCTACGATCTGGCTACAGTGACCCCTTCAGTTCCTCTGCCCCCTGTCACAGGCGTAGTCGAGTACCTCTTCTACTTCAGCGGCGGGTGCCCCGGTGGGACTTTCATAGTCCTAACCAGCCCTGTTGGAAAGCCCTCTGTGCCGATAGGACCGTTGCCTCCAGGAAACTACGCGTTCCAAGCATATTATCCGGGCGATTCCCACCACCTGAGTTCCACGAGCACCTGCGAGCCGTTTACTGTGCTCCCACCTACGACTACCACCACGACTGTTACTTGCGAGCCTTCTTTCACAGCTGTTTGTCTGACTACGAGCACATCAACCTGTGAGCCATCCTTTACGGCTGTGTGCCCGACCGCGACGACATCGAGCACGACTACCTGCTCGCCTTCCGCTGCCGCCGCGGGATGCCCGACAACGACGACATCTAACACGACGACATGCAGTGCTTCATCTGTTCCATGCAGCACGAGGAACACCACTACGAGGACAATCGTTGTCTGTTATCCCACAGTCATCATCTTGGGATCTACGACATTCGACTTCTGCACTGCAATTGTGGCTGGTCACTCCCCGACGGGAACTGTGAACTGGTCACAGGGTGGCACAGGCTCAGTCGTCTTCCATCCTCCGAATCCTTGCACTCTCTTCTTGGGAAGGTGTACTATCGTGATTACAGGGTCCACGAGCGGCCACGCCATCATTACGGCTACCTACAGTGGAGATACTCACAACAAAGGCAGTTCAGGAAAAGCCTTGGTGTCTATCACCAAAGCACCGACGACCACAAAGGTGGCGTGCACGTCGTTCTCCTTCGGTGTAGGCTCGTTGACTACTTGCACGGCGACCGTTTCGGGTGGATTCCCGGTGCAAACTGGAACCGTCACGTGGGCTGATGTCTCAGGAACGGGGAAGGTCACCCTCTCCTCTGCGACTTGCACTCTGGTGGCTGGGACCTGTTCAGTGAACGTCACAGGGACAGCTGCAGGCAGCGCCTTGATAGGGGCAATATACGGTGGAGATTCGAACAACCTCAAGAGCGCCGGAAAGCTCTCGTTGACAATAACCTGAGTCTGAAGCTAGGACACGGCGACCATTATGCCTGATGGTTAAATGAGACCGTAACCAAGCGGGGCCGAGGGCGATGACAAAGCTCGGAGATGCTAAGACTCTCGGTGGAGTTGGCTCAATCCTCCTCTTAATCCCAGGTGTCAGCATCGTTGGATACATTCTGATTCTGATCGCCGGCAAATACATCTCGGACGAGCTCGGCGACAAATCGATCTTCGACAACATGCTCTACGCCGTCATCTCCGGCATCATCGGTGTGGCTGCGGCCGCTTTCATCATTTTTTCCGGAGCGGTGTTCGGAGTGTTCACGTTCGCTGCGTCCGCTTTTGCTGGGGTAATCGCAGGGCTCGCCATAGCTTGGATTGGGCTCGTCGTCTCGTCAATCTTCCTCAGACGCGCCTACAACACCATGGCTACGAAACTGGACGTCGGGACCTTCAATACCGCGGGCACGCTCTACTTGATTGGTGCGATCCTGACCATAATTCTCGTCGGATTCCTCCTCCTTTTCGTTGCAGCAATCCTTCAGATCATCGCGTTCTTTTCGATCAAGGATGTGGCTCCGAGCATGCAACCTCAAGGCATGCAGCCTCAATCCATGGCGGCGCCAGGAGCGTCTGTGGGCATGAAATTCTGTCCGAGCTGCGGCAACCAGCTAGCGGCCTCCGCCACCTTCTGCTCCAAGTGCGGAGCAAAGCAACCATAAAGAAGCACACTTATCGCACGGGAGAGGTCCGAGTGCTTTAATTCTGGAAAGGTATCGAAACTCAGAGGCCTGATTTCCGAAACGCGTGTGCCAATTCTGAAAATGCGCGGCCCGCCCAAGAACCTCGCCTATTGTCGTGGACCAGAACTGTGAGACTTCCGCTTGAGGGCAGGTAAGTGACTTCGACGGTCCCCATCCCAATCCTGAGACCCTTAATGTGCCAATGCAGGTTCTCGCCCTTGGTCTTGTATCGTCGAGTCAGGCGACCCATTGGTCTGGGTTCCGCATTCTGTATTCTGGCCCAGCCATCCAAGAACTTTTGGATTCGTTCTACTTGAAGTCCAGGTCGGATTTGAATCTCGAGTTTTTCCAAAGAGGGTTGTTCGCCGTTGTCTTTTCAGGTACGGCCACGGCCATTATCAATCGTTCGGCAATGTGCATGTTAAACGTGCCCTGATTCGTGGCAGGGTTCGCCGTACTCATTGGGGGCTGTGAGAGAGGGTGAAACCAGATCCGGACTCCATAATTCCTTAATCGATTCCGAGAGAAAACTCGAAACGGGGTAGCTGGGGACAGGGTTCCACTCCCTGTGGGTGTAGTAGTCAACTACAGCCCCGCGATCTCGCGTCCCAGCGCCTTCTTCTTGTTGCTGGCAATGCCACTCGATAGGGCACTCTGACGTGTCCTCCCCGAAACACAGTAGCCTCAAGGAGGCGTGAGGTTGCTTCCGTAAGTCCAGGCATAGACCGAGCCGTTGTAGACTTGCAGCTGGTCCGCGCCCACCTGAGCCATTTGCCAAGACGAAGTGGAGTTATAGGTCCAAACTCCCCAGTAGTCGTTTACCGCATTTGCCACGTTGTATATCGCCGTGACCAGGTGCGAGGAATACTCGAGATAGTAGGTCGCGTTGACATGTCCGCCTGTTATGACCTGGGTAGCGACGTACAGGTTCAAACCGGGCTGGGTCGTGTCATTGTACCAAGTTTTCGTACCGTTTCCAAAGTCGAGGAGAATGTGGGAGACGTACTTGACATCAAGTGCTTGAAGCTGCAGGACATAGGTCCTGTTCTGTGACTCGACCTTTTTGTACTGGGAGTAATAGTAGGCTGCAAGTCCGGATACCAAGAGGACCACCGCCAAGAGAATCACGGCGATTCCTAGGAGTGTCCTTCGATGACCCTCGACTTCCATCTAGCTGGCCCCCGATTCAGCGCGAGGCATGGGATTTTGAGTTCTAAGAAGACCGAATGACCCCCTTCGACCTGCCATCCGCGTCGAGTACAGGATTGCCGCGGGAGCGATTACGGACCCTAGTGCAAAGTCGCTCAGTTCGTGGGGAATCATGAAGGGCACGCCCGCGATGACATAGCTCATCAAGACTGAGAGGCTGGTCGCGCCGGCCAAGAGTCCTGTGGCTATATTCGTACCGAAATCCCAGAAGAAGGCGCAGATGGCAAGTGATGCGCCTAGGAAGGAGTTTTCGAGGGACAAACCATGAAGGTTCGCACTTCCCCACGCCTTTGCCGCGGCGTAGCCCGCGAAGGCGAACAGCAGTTCCCCTGCTACTAAGAAGGGCATTATCGCACCGGCCGCACCCCACGGACTGACGACGCTCCAGACGGTCTCAGAGATCACCGCGACCGTCGCCCCGGTCCGGAACCCAAACACGAATGCCGAGACGAACACCAGAGTGTCCATCAGCTTGATGTTTACAAGCGGGGTAAGAGCAAAGTCGGATCCGACGATTAGAGAGGAGAACACAGCCACCACGGCGACCCACTCGGTGGTGCGCATAACGCCTGGTTGGTACATCCATCCAGTATAAAAGGCTGGTGCCACGTGCACCGCGCTGGATAACAGGTAAAAACGAGCAAGGTCACACTCCACTTGTTGCAGAGCCTGGCGGGACTCCTCCAGATAGCCGAGACCAGAGGGACGGGGCCCGCGACCACTTTCGAGCCGGCGCATCTCCTGCTTTCCTTTATCACGATAGGTGAAAGTGGAACAATCGGCAGAGGAGCACTTGCCGCCCAATCCGGACTGGGAGAAGGGGCAATCAGGACGATCATCAAGAAGCTTCGGAGGAACGGATATGTGGATGCCAACGCTTCCGGGTGTTTCCTCACTTCTGTTGGCAGACGAGTCTACGAATCGATCGAGAAGATGCTATCCCCAATGGTCTTGATGAGAGACTCCAGGCTGGGGATGGGAGGAACTCAGGCGGCACTGGCCGTCCGTGGCGGATCTAAGGCGGTCAGATATGGGATTGAGCAGAGAGACTCTGCGATCAGGGTAGGCGCGTCAGGCACCATCACCTACGTACTCAAGGCAGGAAAGATCGCAATTCCCGGCGGCTCGGACGACTGTGAAAAGGACTTTCCAGACAAGGGCTGGTCCGAACTCAGAAGGAAGCTTGACCCCGGCAACAGTGATGCAATTATCCTGTGCGGCGCTCAGCGAGAAACTCTGGCCATGTTGGGAGCGATCGCCGCTGCCCTCACCCTTCTTTAGCTGATGCGCACCGGACGAGCGGCATCCGTTGGATACGGACTTCTCGGAACGATTCAGCGGCTGAAGACCAGCCTACCTGACTTCAATACATATTCCACGGCTTCCGGTGCTAGAGCGTGGATGTCTTCTAGCGGATTCCCTCTAACGGCTAGAACATTTGCCTTGAGACCCGCCTTCAGAATCCCACAATCTGCTATGTCCAGACACTTCGCGGCCCTCGAGGTCGCACAGACAATAGCTTCCTCATTTCCAAGAGTCCTCGAGATAGCGGCGATTTCTTCGAAGTTGCGTCCGTGAGGTCTCTCTGTATCGCCTACAATGTCAGATCCCGCGACCACGGCAATCCCGTGTTCCTTGGCGAGCTCCATGTCATCAGTCATGTGTTCCTTGATGCGGACTGCGAGAGGCTCAGGAATATTCGGACTTGACAATGCGTTGTAGGTCACCAATGTCGGGACGTAGAAGATTCCCAGCTTAGCTATCTCACTCGCGGTGCTTGCGGTGAGACCAGAGCCATGTTCGATGGAATCGACCCCTGCATGAATGACGTTGTTCAATGCCTCCTCTCCCTCTGCATGGGCGGCTACCCTCAGGCCTGCGGCGTGGGATTCCTCCACAATCGCATTCAGTTCTTCGGGCGTGAAATTTGTCCTGATTCGTCCCCGTTTGAATTCGCCTGAAGCATAGAGTTTCACCACTTTTCCGCCATCTCTTACTACTTTTCTCACGGCGCGACGGCACTCCCAAGGCCCATCGCAGAAGTAGGAGTACGAAGCCAGTTCCCTGCCAATGTCGAGTGGGAAGACGTGGGGATCATCATCACCACCCGTCTGCGCAAGAGCTCGTGAACAGGAAATCACGTCAGGACCTTCAATCGAACCCTCCTCGACTGCTTGGGCGAGATGTGTTGCACCCTTGGAACCTAACTCGCGCACACAGGTGAATCCGGATTGCAGGAGACGTTTCAAGTCGTGGGCAGCACGGAGTACGGCAAGGGTGTCTGGTACCATCGCCCACTGGGTCGGCCAAGTGCCCTTGGACGAATAGAAGTGGACGTGCGCGTCGATCAAGCCTGGCAAGATCGTCATTTCTTTGCCTTCGATCACTTTCGCCTCATTGGGTACTTCAATTGACCCGATTTCGCCCAAACCGGTTATGACGCCTTTTTCGGTGTCGACACTAAGGACAGCCTGTGGGTGAAGTCTCTCTCCATCGAAAATCCTCCCCTTGAATACGAGTGTTGCCATTCACTTTTCGCGCCGGTTCATTCGGTCATTCTAAAGAACGTACCTCTTGCCTCCTGCGGTTGCTTGAGGACCCCATGCGGTTGCCTCTTGCAGTTCCCCGTGCTATGTCAATGAGTCCGCCGATTCTCGTGGTTGAGAATAGGTGCTTCGACCCAGATTGCCGAAGACTTCGGTCCAGTCATCAGGATTAGACTTGATAGAAGGGCGCCATCAGCCCCCACTTGTTCATCTTACAATGCCGAGGGTAAGAACATGGGAGGTGAATAGCTTTAATTGATCGAAACTTGCAAGACGCGGAGGCACGGGCCCCCAGAACGTCTCGAAAAGAAGGCCTAGATCTCCACACCAAGACATTCGGCCCTCAAGCCTGAAGGCAGGCGTTCTCTACACCTGCCCGCTGCTGTCCTCGCTGATCCTCACAGTCTTTGCCTACTTCTCTGCCCCCCTCGCGCCTCCTCCACCTCCCTCATTCGTGGGGGTTGTGAAAGGCAATGTCCCATGGAACTCTGCCAATAAAGCAATACAGAATGCGTACATCTCCACTCTCTACCAGTTCAACCTCTCCGTGTGGGCTCATTCAGGCCTCGTCCAACTAGCGCTTTCCTTCGCCGTCTTGGGTGGGCTCGTCCTTGCATCTATTCTCGCCGCGCCGAAGCTGAAGAGGTTCGACCGGAGGGTGCCTGTTCCTCGAGCAGTCGGGGACACGGGGCTCCTCGTTGCTATGGGCGGATTCACGGTCTTCCTCGTCTACGTATTCATTGACATTGCAATCTCGTTCCCGCCGGTGATGCGCGGCGAAGGGGCTCTGCACGCCTTCATTCTCCTTCCACAGATGAACTGGCTCTGGGGGTTCTATGCGAACTATACTCACCTCGCCTACCTTACCCTGCCTGAATCTTTCGGCGTCCAGGCATTCTACGTGCTTGCTGCGGGGACGTTCGGAGCCTTCGTCTACCATCTGAAGGGCGGAATCCTTTCGGCATTGGCGAAGGCAATAACACTGCTCTGGGCTCCGGCGGTCATGGTTCTGACATTCGGCCTACTCCTCTTGGCGCCAGAGTACATGCCACTTCAGGCCACGAAGTTCCTGATTGGGAGCCCTTATGCAGGCATCCTAACCAATTGGTTTGCCCTTGCGTTGTCGTCAGGGTTGTTCG
>CAZHNH010000084.1:0-15314 GCA_964533695.1 uncultured Nitrosopumilales archaeon
ATCTTGCCTGGCACCCAGTCGATGACCGTGAGCGTGCAAGTAGTATACGCAATCGGATAGGAGCCCCCGAAAGGGGGTTCTCCCTCTTTTTGAAACGTGTATCGAGTCTACTGTCTAACGGCGCGTAAGTTGCGAGATCTGAACGAGGTTACCGCACGTGTCTTTCAGCTTGGCGATGGTCGAACCGGTCACTTGGGTAGGAGGCATAGTGAACTCAGCGCCGCGGGCATTGATACGCTCGTAGTCACCCTTAACGTCGTCTGTGAAAAACATGACCGCGGGCTGCCCCTGCTGAAACATGGCTTGCTGATAGGCCTTAGCAGCCGGGTTGTCGTTGAGGGCAAGCTGCAGCTCAATGCCGTCAGGGTCCTCTGGTGAGGCCACCGTCAGCCAGCGATATGGCCCATTGCTGAAATCGTTCTTCTTGGCAAATCCCAGCACCTTGGTGTAGAAGCGCAGCGCCTTTTCCTGGTCGTCTACGTACACGCTGGTTACTTTGATCTTCGTTGCTGCTACCTCCATCTCGTAAAGTTCGCGGGGCGTGCCCCATTGGTCTTCGAGTTCACGCCTTCAAAGCGGAAGTGTGGGCACTTGAACTTTGCGTGAGCGATTGGAGAAGAAATTGGGCAACTGAAGAATAGGAAACTCCCGGAGTTGATTCAAGTGCCATTAGCCAAAGTAACTGCTAGGATTCTCTTAGGGCGTTCTGATTCAAGTAGTATCTTCCGTTGATTTCGACAAAGATTCTTGTTCTCCCTTTCCGCCGTTTCATGATTCTAACGAACAGCCTTGAGAGGCCCAACTCTTCTGCCGTCAGGGCTGTTTCTGGGCTGATGGCCCCTTTCGCCTGGAAGGTCTTAATTATTCTCCCAATTCTATCTCCGCCCCAGCCCTCAAGTTCTAGCCCCTCTTCGTCAGGCTTGCTAGGTGTTGCCTCAGGTTGAGTCACAGATGGAGACGGACCTTGTTGAACTGGTTGGGTGACCCCAGGTTGGGGCTGCTGGGTCTGAAGGCTTGGGCCCTGCGCAACGACGGAGGTGTCCGCGCCCGGTTTACCTACATCCTTGACACTCATCTTCGGTCCCACAGGAAGCAAACTGTCTCCAGGGCCCTCAGGTGGGGCAGAAGAGCTCCGGTCTAGCTTCAAGATATACTCGGCGGTCTTCTTTACTGACACCTTGACAGGGACAGATGGGTTGTATCCCTTCGCCTTCGCCCAAATCGAATAGTCGCCTTTCTTTACACCCTTGAAAGTGATCTTCCCATCATTCCCAGTATACCCTGACAACTGCTCCGGACCTTCTGCCGAAGCAATGGCCTCAGGAATCGGTTTGAGTGTTCGTATGTCCTGCACGACCAGTGCCAGGTTGCGTCGGCGATACCAGAGAAGGATTATCAGAAGTAGGACTATGATGACAACAATTGTGATGAGCAGGTCGAGCGCTGGAATTCCAGTTGAAGAGGGCCCAGGAGATTTGGAAGTGGTCGAGAAAGATGGCGCAGTCGGAGTTACAATGACGGACAGCCACAATGCCTCGTTTGGTCCGGGTCTGGCAACGACTGCGCCTTCTCCCTGTTCCAATATGATGTAGAAAGGACCTGCTCCGACTTGAACAGTGGACTCGTTCAATTGTTGTCCGCCCTGACTGACGCTGTACTGCGCAAGCCCGGATGCGTCGACTGAAATCTGCAGCGTGTAAATCACATTCACGCTGGGCGTCAGATACAGCTTAGACAGGTGATGCCAACTGCCTCCACCCTGTCCGACTTTGACATCGATTCCATAGTAGCACTGGTTTGCAGGAATGCCGGGGTTTGTCGAGGTTCCGCAAACGGTTGGATCCCCGCAGTTGATCAGGTGGCTACAGTTGGTCGCGTTCACATTGCCATAGATTTCAACGCCAGAACTGGCATTGGTCGAGGCTATGGCGAAACCGAAGGTGTGCCCATTCGATATGACTCCTTCCGCTTCAGCTGTCGCAGTAAACGGGGGCGAGAAGGATTCGACGCTCTGAATCGTGCCTACTTCTTGACTTGCATTAATCTGCGAAATCTCCATCCCAGACGAAGAAAAAGTCGGCTGCAACAGGATGGTCTGGAAGCCGACATCATCTAGGCCCATGACAGAACCTACGGACCCATTTATCTGCCACAAGGTAGAGTTGAGACCTGTATCGTGAGTGAAGTCGTCGGAGAGCAGCGGAGATGCTTGCGTTGCAGACTGTGCTCGCGTCTGTTGCTGCGCGACGTTCAGCGAGGCAAAGGCAGAGGCTACGAGGGCGAGGAGCACCAGAATTGCAAAGGCATGATACATCCGCAGCCTCTGAGCCAAATGACTTCGGACACAAAGTGGAGCGAGATTACTTAGTGCTTGTCCCTAACTAATAGAACTAATGAGCATCGTCGAATCAGCCATCGATTGTTTCCTTCTTACCGCCGAGGCAGGGAGACTCTCGGAGTTGCTCCGATACTCAACATCATATGAATCCGAGAAGTAAGGCGGTAGCAATCATTCGTTCGAGGGCTCGATTTATACACTCACTTTAGGGAGGGTTCGACAGAAGTCTTTGACATCCCAACCGGGAGGATTCGCAGACGGCGTCGGCATTCAGATCGAGCATGTGAGCAAGTCATACGGCCAGGTACTGGCACTTAACGACCTTAACCTCAAAGTTCCCGTAGGCGGGCGATTTGCGCTCCTCGGGCCGAACGGCGCGGGCAAGTCCACCACACTGAAGCTCCTTGTAGGTTCGCTAAGGGCAGAGACAGGATACGTGAAGATCCTTGGATCGCCTCCTGAAAGCAAGGAGGCGAAGGCGGTGGTTGGGTACCTCCCAGAGGACGCCCTTCCTTACAGAATGCTTTCAGTACGTGAGAATCTCGAATACATAGGTGCCTTAAGGAACGTCCCCGATGTGAAAGGAAGAGTCGAATTTCTTCTGGATGAGCTCGACCTGAGACAGTACGAGAGGTCGAACGTCGGGAGGCTATCTAGAGGGAATACACAGAAGCTTGCCATCGCCCTCGCGATAGTCCATTCACCAAAGGTCCTTCTTCTAGACGAGCCATTGAACTATCTAGACATCCCCACGCAGGAGAGAGTTATCAAGATGCTCGACAAGATGGAGGGTACTCACCTGGTCTCCACTCACATCATGGCCATCGCCAACAGGCTCACCGACAGCGTCGTGATGATCTCGAAGGGGCAGGTCCTCTGGGAGGGGACAATTGATGAGCTTAGGCAGAAGGGTTCTCACGAGGAGCCGATTGAAGCCGTGGTCGCAAGGATGATGACCAGTGCTCCTTAACCTCTTCAAGTTCGTCATCAGGACAAGATTCTCCAGGCCTTTTCTCATCCTCATAGCTGTCCTCATAGTCTACTTTATCGCTCTCTCCGAACTGGTTCCTTCCCACCAGGAGAATCTCATCCTCAGCTATTACGGGACGGCGATCGTCGCTCTCTTCCTCGCCATGTCCCTAGCCGCAGGAGGAGTGATGGTGCTGAAGTCGGACAGGGACTACCTCTTCACGCTTCCTCTCAGCACGAGAGACCTCTCGTTGTCCATCTTCTTCTCGCAGTTCATGGCGTTCGGAGTCACCGTGTTACTGATGTTCGTCTACCTTGCAGAATCACTTGCCTCTCCGCTACTGGTCGTCGACATAGTCGCCTTGGCTCTCACTTTCACTTCTCTCGGAATCATTGCGACTTCTTTGACGACCCGAGTCCGCATCGTCCTCTCCATTGGATTGGCGCTCTGGACGTTACTTTCGATCGCCAAGTTACCTCTGTCCCCAGGTTCGGTATTCAACGGGAATGTCTACGGCGGGACGGCAACGCTTGTTGTCCTCTCCGCGGTGACGACTGTAACAGCATTCAGGGGGCTGTCCCGGATCGAACTCGACATGATGAGGAACCTTGTCAGGTCGACATCGAGCGAAATCAAGTCACCGACCAGTTTTGCAGGCAAGAGTCCCATCAGCGCGATTTATTCGATGAACCTCTCTTCTATGTCGCTAGCGGGGAGGATGAATATGGCGGGGACATCTAGATATGTGTCTAGGCGCGTAAAAACACGCTGGGTGATCTCAGCTGCATCGGCCGGCGCCGCGGTCTATCTCGCATTTGTGCTCCTCCGGGGGCCTCCAACCCCGTTAGTAGCTGGCACAGATTCGTTACCAGCAGCGATAGTGGCCGCAATCCTCCTCTCATTTCTTGCCTTCTTTTTCTCCCAATCCGCAATAACAAACGAGCGAATTTGGCTTTCTCTAACATCGCTCCCGCCTGCCACGTATTTTCGGCATCTGGTGGCTTCGAAACTGATATCTTTGCTCCTTGTCATTGCGCCCTTCGCAGCAGCCGACGCTGTCCTCTTCGCATTGGGCTATGGCGAAGCGCTTGGAGCTCTCGCTGTCGTAACCTTCGTCATACCTGGGTCCTTCGTCCTCGAAATTCTGTGGTCGGCATACATAGCCCCGATTCAGGTGAAGGGAGAGGAGATGACTATGCCGGGTCAGTACAGCATTAGACAGCTCTTGACCGCCCTGCCCATGATACTTGTGTTCATCCTGGCTACCGTTGCGACTCTGGTGCCTGTCGTGGCGGTTGCAGGAGGGATGACGATATTAGTCGTCTCGGCAATTCTGACTCTGAACAGAGGATTCTGGAGCAGAGTGGAGGTCAAGTTGACAGAACACGGATTCATCTGATGCTGGAGTGGGAATGTTCACTGTTAGCTGTTGGCAAACAAGCAACGCATGCAGAAAACACTCGCATCACCATTTTTGTTCTACGCAATAGCGCTCCGTTTATTCTCTTTCGGTTTGTTTATCTCCTGTCCCAAGGGCCTTAAACTCGAGCGGCATCGCAGCAGGCCCTAGATTGGGGTGTCCGGCGAATGGAGGCAACGGCCTATGAAGTTTCGTCCTAACCCAATTCCTGACGTCGAAGAAGTAGACGTTCTCATATGGACAGGCAGAGACGCATTCACCTACACCGATACACTTGTAGCTCTTGAACTCCCCTGAACCAATGAACTTCCCTGGCATGTCCGTGATGCCAACCGGGCAAACCTTGGCGCAGTCTTTCGTTTCGCACTTCACGCACATGTCGCTGTCTTTCACCTTCAGCCTAAACAGTCCTACGCGGGAGATGAGTTGGTTGAACGCCCCCCAGCCGCACATCCCAGTTGTTGAGCAACCATAGGTCCCGACAAACGGAGTGAACATCCACACAACATACCAGAGGAAACTGAAGTAGAAGGCGTAAACGAAGGAGCCTGTATCGGTGCCAAATACAGTTATGTTCACAACACCCACCGATGTAAGGTACGAGAGCATTGCTGCGATCAGGAGTGAACCCCAGACTAGCGTTACCACCACAGTGTACGCGGAAGGAATCTTACTGGTAAGGTACTTCCGACCAAGCCTAGATGTTCTGTTGAATGAACTCATCGCGCCTATGGTCGTTCCTTGATACATCAACGCAGCGGTGCAGAAGAGGGAGCAAACCTGCCTGGACCCGAACAAGAATGCGAGGCCTCCAGAGATGAGGTAGGTCGCCAAAAGTGCGACGATAACAGCCGGGGCAAGAGTCCCCGCCGTTCCTATCCCCATGCTCCAGCCTATCCAGGGCACCTGAGGGAGCGAGGCAGACAGGATGAAGACCGGAAGGAAGAGGCTGTAGATCGCGTAGGCCGCTATGATCAGGAGGAGCCTAATCTTGGTCTCTGCCTCTCTGACGTACCTTGTCTTGAAGAGGACGAGTGCACCCATTTCCACCCCCATCATCGCAAGAAACAGGAAGGACGCAGTGATGCTGCTGACGAAGATGATGAAGTCGTAGAAAGCTGCGCCTACAGCAGCAACGGCCGGTCCGGCGACTGAAGCGAAGGGGAGAGCGGTGAAGTATGTAGTGCCGTTCGCCTGGATATCCAATACACCTCCCATAAAGAACTCGGCGATGAAGACGAATAACAGAAGACAGAAGGCCAGGTTGGGCATGGCCAACCAGCCTTGAAGGGGCTCCGCGGTCAGCCTATTCTCGCTTAAGACGATTCTGAAATAGATCACCATCTCGGCCGTCACGGACAAGACGAACAAAGTCACGTTACCGTAGAGGAGCCATACGAAGAGCCCCGCCATCATGAAAGCGTATGCACCCAGAAGCGATATGATGTAACTCAGAGCGCCGGCCGCGACAGTTCTGTTCCTGTAGAGGTACTCAAAAATGAAGATTATCGCCAGAATCATTACAGCACTGTTCCCCCAGAGTGTCCAGACCTTCCAGGACGAGTTGCTGATTGCGGTGGGGGTGAGGACCATCAAGGCGACCTGAATTGTCACGAGCGAACGGAAGGCGCGAGGAAACCTTCTGCCTATCAAGTACAGGGTTATGGCCATTTCAGAGGCCATTGTGAAGATGAACCAATAGGTCCCCATCGAGCTAACGAGTGAAGACAGCGCACTCTGAGAAGAGGTGGAGGTCGCGCCCGAGACGATGGCGAACGTCCACCCCATGAACACTTCTGAGAGGACTACGAGGCAGATGGCAGAGACAATCACCAGGTTCCTAGGTGAGATGGGACTATTGACTAGGGCCCGGTCAATCGGCCGGTCTCCAGAGATCATCACCATCAATATAGGAATTAGGAAAACGCTCATGGCGACCATGTTGCCGATCAGCAAAAGTATCAGATTCACGAAACCCGGGTAGTAGAGATAGACCACAGAACTTACGAACATGGAGGCCATCATAGAGAGCAGGAAGAGTAGGATGACAGCGTCGTTCAGAGTCTTCATTACGGAACCTCGCTTCAGGAGCCAGGCGGTGAAGGCCGCCATCAGCGCGGCGATTCCCCATAGTAGAGTCAGCTCCATTTCATGGAACTGCCTCAGTTCGGTGGGTCAGGCTACCGACACAGACGATTGCCTCGAGACGAAAGGAGTCCCATACGTGGGTATCACTCATTCGGTCTCTGAAGCGAGTCGACTTCGTCTTCGAGTTAAACCTAACGTGCAGGAAAAGCACCCTTTCAGCGGAGGCTATTCTCAAGTATCCTCTGCTGTTAATCCAGACGCGACCCTTGCGCTCATATCACTCTCAGCAGGAGAACTTCAGCACCGTTCATATGGTGTGGAAGAAATGACGGTGTAGTGTCAGGGGAACAGCGAACCCTTTATTGACAGCTTACGACCCCTTTGAAATAGAGTATCGTGAAAAACGCGGAATTAATCAAGACTACCGCACGCCTGTTGAACCCACACAAAGTTGACGACAGGACCTTTGGCAACGTAGCGGCTACAATTGTAACCGACAAGGGGAACCTCTATTCAGGCGTATGCATCGACACAGGCTCTGGGACAGGGTTTTGTGCCGAGGCGGCTGCAATAGCATCGATGGTCACGGCCCGCGAATACAAAATCAGGAAGGTCATCGCCGTGTGGAAGGATTCGGCTGGAACCGTTCACGCCGTCCCGCCTTGTGGTAGGTGCCGCGAATTCATCCGGCAAATTGACGATAGTAATCTGGAGGCAGAGATAGTCCTTGGTAGGAATGAGTCGGCCCGATTAGAGGAGCTGCTGCCTCACCATGACTGGCCCAAGACCAGGAGCGCTTCCCGTAAGAGGCGTAATGTGTCCGAACGAAGCTAGCCTCTTCAAAACAAGCTCAGCACAAGACAGCAATTCCAGAAAAGTTTAGCAGCCAATGGTGCTATCGCTCAGCTCGACCCTCATTCGCCAACGCGTGCGAGAATCTTCAGTGCGGTCAACGTGATCATCTTGCTGGCTCGGCCAGGCCCTTCAAGGACATAGGGAGTCAGATCCAATGAACGGGGATGGCTCTTTCTGAAAGCAGCCAGGCCTGCAGAATCCTCCGGGCGGTTGGCGTCAAGATTCCACCTGCCGTCATGTCTCCTCTTCTCCCTGAGCAGCGAAATAGCGTAGCCCAGCCTATTGTCACCAGAATAGCCCAGCGCTGTCATGAAGTCAAGTCCCACAAGAAGGTCATAATAGTAATGCACGGGATAGTGGAAGCGGTACCACGGCTCCCACCGAGCTCCCTGCTTGTGGAGCTCCTTCTCCAAGAAAAATTCTGCGCCCTTCTCGCAGGCGATCTTCATGCTGCGAGTCCACTTCTGACGCGGATACGCCGCGAAGGCGCTGAGCGGCTCCCACGAGTCCAACGTCCTCCCGCGGAAAGGGGGCCTGAAGTTCCAACAGGACCAGCCGCCGAGCTCGGCTTGGTTCTCCACCATCCATTCGAATGCCCTCTTCACCTTCGGGTGATCGACATATCCGAACTTGACTAGTGCCCGCGCAGTGTTTCCAGTGATGCAGAGGTGTCCTCTCTTACTCTTGCCTGTCTGACTGAACCCACCGTCGGTGTTTAAGTTATGTTTCATCCAAAGCTGACACGCTCTGTCGATGCGAGGGTCATCCTTCGTAAGACCTAGGTCGGACAGAATCAAGAGCACCCAGAAAGTGGCGTGGAATGTCGGCAGGAAGAGGCTCCTTTCATGGAACCAATATCCGCTCGGGAGTTGTTCGTCAAGTATATCTTTCGCCCAACCGATCTTCGTAATACTATTTCTGGTGGCCTTCACCTCAGGATCTGTTTCTGACCTCCCAAGTAGATTGGTTAAAGTGAAGTATCTTATTGCGGGTTGATCTCGTTCAAGGAGCCATGCAATCGCCGGGGTATTCTTCTCCAAATTAACGGCCCTGTCCCTGGCGACCTGAACTTTAGTTTTTTGGACCTCGTCTCATCCGAGACAAGAGTCTGTGTAAGCTAAACAGGGTCAGAGCAATTGACGACTCAAGGACGATTTGTTTCGCGATTTGATGGGCAGTCGTGAATGACGTGCCCTAACATTCATCGATACAAGTCTCTCTCACTCAAAGTTCGAGAACTTAGGGACGACGTGAAGGTGATACATAACAACGCGTGATGACATGTCGTGAGCCAACTATATTAGCGCACGTGCCTTTCCCCACCCCCATGGTGGAGGCCGAAATCCCTGAGGGGAGCGCGGTAAAGCTGGGGAGGGTCGAAGGGGACCTAAGAGCAAGGGACCACGTCCTCATACAGGCTAGCAGTGGTTCAGGCGTCATCGTCACTGGAAGTGCGGAATTCGAAGGGAACATTGAAGTGGACTGTGACCTTGAGTGCTCTTCGCTCGAATCGACGGATGGGATTGTGAGGGTGAACGGCAGTCTTCTCGTTAGGGGCGACATTGATGTGGAAGATGGCCTATACACCAAGGGGAACCTGAAAGCGCAGCAGATAGACGTCGGGGGGAGACTCTCAGTTGGCATCTCGCTGGAAGCGATAAACGCGGACATCGGGGGCTCTCTCGAAGTTCAGGGGAACGCGGAGGCGGACACCGTCGATGTGGGGGGCTCCTTGGTGGTACTCGGTGAATCGAAGCTTAGTGACCTCGATGTCGGGGGGAGAGTCGAACTTGGAGGGGGCGAGGTGACTGGGACAGCAGATGTGGGGGGGACCCTTTCCTCGCGAAAGGCGCTCAAGTTCGGGAGGATTGATGCAGGCGGGATATTGGACCTGACCGGTGGCGAGGGAGAAGCGATAGAAGTGGGAGGAAGGCTGCGGTCGAAAGGAGATCTAAGGTGTCAGACGGTTGAAGTAGGGGGCCTGGTTGAGATAGAAGGGAGGCTAATCGGCCGAAGAGTCGAGGTAGGGGGAAGACTCGCAGTGACGGGCGACCTAGATTTGAGTGGTCGGCTCGAAGTTGGAGGCATTGTGGAAGTGGGAGGGGCCTTATCTGCGGCTGATATGGAGGTCGGAGGCAACCTCCGGGCCACCAAGGCGCTTGTCTCGGGAGGTGCCGAGGTTGGGGGGCGTGTCGAGACAATTCAGGGACTAAAGGCGAACCGGGTCGAGCTTGGCAAGGGAGCGACGAGTACAGGCCCCATCGTCGGTGGGACTGTGCACCTTGAGAGAGCATCTAGAGTGCAGGACGTCTACTGCTCAGAGCTGTTTGCCGAGCGAGGCGCCAGACTCGGGAGGGTGTACGCCGAAAGCGCACACTTCGAAGACGACTGCGTAGTTGAGAGCGTGGTATACACAAGAGAACTAGAGGATGGCGATAGGGTGAGACATCAGACCCCACCTCAAAGGACGGCCAGCCTTCCTCCCTTCCCACTATAGGACATGCTCTGGTGGAGAGTAAGCTGAGCAATCGGTCCTCAAAGCGCTCGAAGACCGATATCTATGCGTCGATTCTTGAAGTGGTCCGCCGGAATCCAGGAGGAGGGAGAATTACAAGAGTGTCCTACGGCGTCGGAGTTCCGCTTGACAGGCTGAGAATGATGATGGACGACTTGATCGCTTACGGGTTGCTCAGGAAGAACGACCTGGACGGGGAGACCACTTACTCTGCCACGCCACGCGGGACAGAGTTCCTTGAGACTTACTGGAAAATGAACGCATACCTTGAAACCTTCGAAGAGCAGTCAAGCAGGGGGCTTGCAGCCATAATGTTCACAGATGTCGCAGGCTACACTGCCCTGACCCAGAGGAACGAAAGGCACGCCTTAGACCTACTAGAAGAATACCGCAAAGTAACAAGGGACACTCTCCCAAGGTTCCACGGTCACGAGGTCAAAACAATTGGAGATGCCTTCATGGTCGAGTTCACGAGCGCATTGGAAGCATCCCAGTGCGCGGTCGAAATTCAACGCAGATTGCACGAGAGGAATCAGACAGCCCCACAAGAGGACAGAATCTGGGCACGCATAGGCGTCCACGTCGGAGATGTGGAACGAAAGGGGAACGACATTCTCGGGGACGCCGTAAACATCGGAAGCAGGGTGTATCCGTTTGCCGAGCCAGGCGGAATCTGCATTACGCGTCAGGTCTTTGATCAAGTATGGAACAAGCTTGGGAATCACTTAACCGAACTCGGGAAGAAAGAAGCAAAGAACCTTGAATCGCCGATAGAAGTGTTCTCGATAGAACTTCCCTGGAACGTCGACTCAAGAGCGACAACCGAATAGTGTCAACTCTCAACAAAAGCCTGGGGCCAGCGCGCTGTTCGGGTATGTTGCCGGGCGAGAGTAGCTGTATGAAGGCACAATCGTCAGACAGGGCCGGACGGATTCGTCGGAGGCTCTTGGGTCAGCACAGGCTTGGGAGAGGCCACCCTGACAAGCGTGAAGGCCAAGGCGACAAGCAGCAGAACAGCCGAAATCTCGAAGGCAAAGCTTTCACCCGAGAGGTAGGAGCTGGCTGTCGCCAGAGGAAGCTTCCCTGCAAGGTTCCCGATGAAGAGCCGATACACAACGCTGGAAGGGATGACAAGGGTCACGGCGGTGAGGGTCAAGGCAAAGCTGAGTATCATTCCCGTACTCCTGAAGGTATTCATTATGCCTGAACCAACGCCGAGCTTGCCGGGGAGGCTTGATCTCATGATGGTGCTCGTGTTGGATGGCCAGAAGAGCCCCGCTCCGAATCCGTAGAGCGTCTCTATCAGTGCAATGTCAGTCGTCGATGTCGTGACTTTCAACCCGCTGAGCAGCACAAGCACAGCGAACTGCACAAGCAGGCCCGCAGCGGTGATGACCCTCCCCCCGATCCTGTCTGAGAGCATACCACCAACCGGGGCAGTCAGCGCAGTGGCTATCGCAAGAGGAATTACCAGATAAGACGCACTAAGGGCGGTTAACCCACTTATCCCTTCGAGATAGAAGATGAGGAGGAAGTTCACGCTGAACACAGCGAGGGATTGGAACATCGCGGCTAGAATGGAGAAAGAGAACGCACCGCTCCTGAAGAAGGCGAAGTCCACTATGGGGTCTTTGGCACGCCTCGTCTCCCACACTACGAAGGAAGCGAACAGCAGCGGCGAGACCGCGAGTGATGCAACTGTTACCGGATCTGTCCATGAGTAGATCAGCCCCCACGTGACGGCCAGTAGGACCGCAAGGAGCCCTGCCGTGAAGGCCGAAGCTGCGGGCAGATCGAACGAGCCTCTGGTGCCGGACATCTTGCTCTCACGGAGTGTCCGGAACGCCCACGCCGTGCCGAATGCCCCTATCGGGACGTTGATCAGAAAGATCAGTCTCCAGGTCGTGTAGGTGATTATGACACCTCCGAGAATTATTCCAACTATCGACCCCACTGCCCAGACTATGGCATTCAGGCCGAACGCTCTCCCGGTCTCGTTTCGAGGGAACGCGCCCGTCAAAATGGCGAAGGAATTTGCCGTCAACAGCGCCGCGCCTGCACCCTGGACAACTCTGAAAGCCACAAGAGAGATGCCCGAGAACGCTAGACCCGAGAGAGCAGAGCCAACCGTGAAGACGATAAAGCCGAAGCAGTACATCTTCTTCCTGCCGTACATGTCTGCCAACCGTCCGAAGCTTAGGACGAGTGCGGTGTTCACAAGTAGATAGGCAATAACTGCCCAAATCATAGTGACGAAGTCTGACTTCAGGTCAGTGGCTATTGGAAAAAGGGCGAGCAGAACTACCGTCCCGTCGACCGCAGCCATCATGGCACCGACCGATGTTACCGAAAGTGCCTTCCATTTGTATTCCATGAGGAACTCGCACCGGGCTTTTGGGCTGGTTCTTAACTTCCTCGGTCACTCTGCCACCCGATCTGAGAACGTCATGGATGAGAGTACACTGGAAACGTTTAGGGAGGCAGCAACCCTGCAGAGTTGTCGATGCAGCCCTCAAAAGGGGCTGGACCACTGATTGCAGCAATCAAATGCTAGATCTGTCCCACTTCGTTCATTCGATTGGGCTTTCGTAACCACTAGCACTGTTTAAATTGCATAATTGATAGTAATCCGTGTGCTACCATTCGGGGCAACGGTCCTCGAGTTTTCTATCGCCACCTTCTTCTCAGCATTCATAGGCATAGCGTTGATAATCGCAGCGTCAAAGTTCGTCAGGGCAAGATACATAGCCGCCTTCGCTTTCGGAGTGTATCTCTGGTTCTTCACCGATACAATCGGAGACGCGAACTACCTCAACGTCAACGCAGGCCCAGTATTCAGCAGCTACACGTTCTGCCTGGTCGTCCTATTTCTGGTCGGCTTGGTCGCATTCTTTGCAGTCGATGGGAGGCTCTTCGCGGTTGGCGAAGAGACCGCTAGGTACGGTATGATTGTGGCGGTGCTGGCAGCGCTCGCCGTGGGGGTTCACGGCTTCGGCGAAGGCGCTGATATTGGCTACACATCATCCCAGACATCTATTGGATCATTCCTTGCCTCGTTCGGGGGGGTCGACGCCGGAATTTCATGGGTCATCCACAAGATGTGCGAGCCGACCATAGCAGCCGCCTGTTACGCTGCATACGCAGGAATCGACAGGAAGAGGTTTGTGGATAAGGCTCTGGACGCGCTTATCCTCGCCGCCGTATTCGTTGTGCCTGCCGTAATCGGTTGGGCTGCGGGATATTTTGTGACATTCGATCACACGTACATCTTCGCGCTTGGCTTGGGCGCATCGGCATATGCTGCGGCCAGGGTTGTAAGGACCATGTTCATAGGGGCCGGGGAACGCTCGTCGGGGGTCTCCGTCAAGGTCGCTCTGGCTATTTTCGTCGGCTTTCTCTGCATCTTCATGGGGGCTCTGCTGCACTCCTAGCCTGGAAGGCGCGTCTCGACGCTTAGCCGGAAATACTTGGCTGTCATTGTCGTGCTCGGGATTGCTGCGGCCATTATCATAGGAATCACTGCGACAACGAGCCTCAAACCCGGCGAGAGCACCGCTTCTAACTCCGGCTTGCCTGCAAGCTGCGTGAAACCAGCGGGCGGTTTTCTGATTATCGCGAGCGAGCTCGGGTACAACGATAGCGTCGATCACGGAGTCCCACAGAACGCGTGGCCAGTAATTTCCGTACATGAAGGCCAGAATGTTACAATCGTTGTGTGCAATGCAGACCCTACCCAGCCGCATGGTTTTCAGGTCGACCACTATTACGATGCCAGGACAGTCGCCATCGGACCTGGCCAAGCCCTGACAGTCAGCTTCATCGCTGCTGATGATGGAACGTTCAGGATCTACTGCAACATCGCGTGCTCAGTTCACTGGGCGATGCTCAGCGGGGAACTGATTGTTACGTGATGACATGATGGCCAATTGAACGCGTTAACCCCCTCTCCGATGAGCCGTGTGCGTTAGTATTCCAATGATCTGCCACTAGCGAGGCGAAGTCGCCGGCGCAGGGGTTGCCGGCTTTTGGGGACTAGCGACCCAGTGAACAAGTCTGACCAGGAGGTACGCGCCGAAGGCAAAAGCGGTGATGAAGAAGCTGACCGGATAGTTTGTGTAGAATGACACGAAGAGCCCTATCCAGGTGGCAAGTAGTGCAAGAGCGACTGAAATCGCGATTACCCGGTTCGGACGCTTCGAGAGATACTGCGAAGCCGCCGCCGGGGTGACCATGAGTGAAAAGATGAGCAGGACGCCCGTGACCTGCACGGCGAAAGATACCGTCACGGCGACGACGAGCATGAATGCTGTCCCCAGGAATAGCATAGGCATCCCTTTCGCCTCCGCCACGTCCTCATCTAGCGAGGCGAAGAGGAGCGGCCTATAGAGGACCCCCATCGCCACAACGATGCAGACTCCAGCGACAGCTGTCAAGTTTACCTCCAAGCTGCTCACCCCGATTATCTCGCCGAAAAGTATCGAGTATGTCGCTGTTGCGTAGCCTCCGCGGTACAGATTGATGAAGAGAAGTCCTAAGCCAAGTGAAAACGCGAGCACAATTCCTACCTGGGTGTCGCGGTTAGAGACCCTGCGGCCGAGAATGGCTATGGCGACACCCCCTAGAATCGAGCCCGCCAACAGGCCCGCCAAAGGCGCAATCCCCAATACCACAGCTCCTGCTGCCCCTGCAAACCCTATCTCGGAGAACGCATGAGCGGTAAACGCGGAACGCCGAAGCACGACGAAGTAACCCGTAATGCCCGCTATTATTGCCGTGAGGGTACCTGCTTCTATCGCATGTTGCATGAACTCGAAACACCCCATGTTCTGCAAGTCAGAAATGATGTTCGGGCTGAAAGGCTGAATCGGACAGATGCTCATCGCATATCCCCATGATGCTCTTCGACGCCTATTATCGCCACGTTGCCGTGAGGGTCACGCAGCACCTCCACTTGGACGTCGTAGAGCGCCGTGAGACTCTCCGACGTCAAGACTTCCCCGGGCTTCCCTGTCGCAATCTTGCCATTCGCTATGTACATCACCTTGTCAAGGTGCGGGAGCAGCGGGTTGATGTTGTGGGCTATCAACAACGCTGTGACGTGGCGCTTCCTGACTACATCGTTCACCAA
>CAZHNH010000085.1:0-3608 GCA_964533695.1 uncultured Nitrosopumilales archaeon
TGCTCTGCTGGCTTCAACATCACACTGGCGTTCGATATCTCACTCACCTCATATTCAGCAGAGCAATCCTTGCAGGATACTATCTCTCCGACAATTGCGTCCTCTGGGACGACGACGCCTGCCCCGCATTCCGTGCAGCTAATGTTCAATCCTTGTTTTCACCTCCCTGGTGATGTCCAATGATGTTCGGTTGAGCTTCCTTTCAGATGCCCTAAGAGACAACCGGCGCGTAGTGATCTCTGAGCGAGTGGAATGAAGCGCGCCTCGGCGAATCTTGAGCTCTTTCGCAACATATGCGGGATTGCTCCCCCCTTCAGTGCGGATGCCTCCGAGGAAGCGCCGTGGGTCGAGTATCTTTTCGGCGGTGTTTCTTGCTATTGTGATCCGTCTTCCTGCTAGCCTGCTTGAGACCCCAGACAGCTTGGATGAGGCCACGGATTGCAGTGGTTCATTCGAGGAAGAAGATATCCTGGCGAGCTCCCCAACTATGGAGTGAGCCTGCCTGAAGGAAATGCCATGCTTCTTCACCAAGTAGTTCGCCAGTCCGACTGCGGTGGAGCTGTCGTTGGAAACCCGGGATTCCAGCGCTTCGGTCTTGAACTTCGTTGAAGAAAGCGCTCCAGCCATGACCTTGATTGAATCGACAGAGTCGTCCATGGCCTGCCAAAGCAGTGGCGTTACCTCTTGTAGGTCCAGGTTGTACGAGTAGGGGAGAGCCTTCAGGATTGCACAGGCTGCGACCAAGCCGCCCAGAACTGCACCAGCCTTGCCACGTGTTATCTCGGCGAAGACTGCGTTCTTCTTCTGGGGCATCATGCTGCTGGACGCGGAGTAGGTGTCTGCGAGGTCGACGAATCCGAACTCCGCTGAGCTCCAGAGTATCAGTTCCTCTGCCAGCCTGCTGGCGTCGAGCATCGTCATTGTCGCGCACGCAAGGGCTTCGACGGCAACATCCCGTGAAGCAACGGCGTCCATTGCGTTTCGGACAATGCCGGAGAACCCTAGGGACTCGGCCAGGGCTTCCCTGTCAATCATCACTGAGGTTCCTGCCATGGCCGCTGATCCCATCGGAGAAAGGTTCAGGCGCTCGTAGAGTTGGAGCAGTCTCGCGGCATCGCGCTGAAAGGCGTCGAAGTAAGCCGTGAAGTGGTGTGCCACGGTGACCGGCTGGGCGTGTTGCAGGTGCGTGTAGCCTGGGATCAGAACCTTCCCATGCTTTCCCACCACGTTGAGGAGGTACAGCTGGAGGTCGGCAATAGCGTCGACGAGGTCAAGCGTTCGTTCTCTCAGTTCCATCCTGATTGCGGTGGCTACTTGGTCGTTCCTGCTCTTCCCGTAGTTGAGGACGCCTGCGGTCTCTACGCCAAGGACATCCACCGCGTCCTGCTCCAGCTGCTGGTGGTAGTCCTCCGCCTTGGCGTTAGGGTTGACTACGGGAGAGGCGTCCATTAGGAATTTGATACACTTTGAGCCGACCCTCCTATCGACTTCGCGCGATTTTACAAGCGCAAGCATGTGGGCCATGTTCACCCTTATGACGTGGCGGGCAATTCGTCCGTCCCACGCCATTGAGGATGTGAACGCGAGGGCCTCATCACTGGGCTTCTTTAGCCTCGGTCCTCTGATGTTCAATCTCTCTTGTTTCCTCAATTTGTGCGCTTAGGCCTGCGGCGACTCTCGACTGAAGTCCCCAGAGCTCGATGAAGCCTACCGCGCTCTTCTGGTCGAACTTCGAGCCCCTGCCGTAGGTCGAGAGTCCGACGTCGTAGATCGAGAACTCGGACGACCTTGCCACGACGCGGGCCGAGCCCTTGAACAGTTTCAGCTTGACTGTTCCCGTAACCCGGTGCTGAGTCGCATGGATGAAACGGTCCAAGGCAGTTCTCAACGGCTCGAGCCAGAGCCCTGAGTAGACGAGCCAGGCCCATTCTCGTTCAACCTGGGCCTTGAAGTTCAGTTCATGCCTTGTCAAGACCAGCTTCTCGAGATCCTTGTGAGCCTCGATTATGACCGTGGCCGCTGGACATTCGTAAACTTCGCGTGACTTGATTCCGACGAGCCTGTCCTCAATGTGGTCTATCCTCCCGACGCCGTGCGAGCCTGAGAAGCCGTTCAAGTAGCTGACTAGCTTCAGCGGTTCCATCGCCCTTCCGTTCAGCTTGACAGGAACGCCTTCGTGGAAGTCGATGTCGAGGTACCCGGGTTCGTCCGGAGCCTCCTCAGCCGATGCGGTCCATTCGAAGACTTCCTCGGGAGGCTCGGTGTTCGGATCTTCCAGGGGTCCGCTCTCACTCGACCTCCCCCAGAGGTTCTGGTCGACACTGAAAATCGATTTCGAGGGTTTCACCGGGAGGCCTCGTTTCTCTGCGTAGGCGATCTCCTCGTCCCTGCTCATGTTCCACTCGCGTACGGGTGCGATGACCTGCAGCGATGGATTCATGGCCCTAACCGTAACGTCGATCCTGACTTGGTCGTTCCCCTTGCCCGTGCAGCCATGGGCTACGGCCGTGGCATTCTCCTTCTCGGCAACCTCGACGAGTTTCTTGCCTATGAGCGGCCTTCCCAACGCAGTGCTGAGAGGATAGCTCCCTTCGTAGAGCGCGTTGGCCTTGACCGCGGGAAAGACATACTCCTCCAGGAACTCCTCCTTGGCGTCTATCGTGTAGTGCTTCTTGGCCCCGATTTCCTTAGAGCGACTTTCAATCTCAGCCATATCGTCCCTCTGGCCCAAGTCGAGGGTCATTGTCACAACGTCGGCATCGTACTTCTCTTGGAGCCACTTGACGCAGACTGATGTGTCTAGTCCGCCCGAGAAAGCAAGGACAACTGTCCGGCGCAAAATCCGTGAAAGTCCATGTCAAAACACTTTTATAGATTTTGGCTGAAATCTGCGTAATTGGCCACGAAGCGACCAAAACTGGCCAAGGGCATCTCGATTAACCGAGCTGTGAAGGAGGAGGTGAACTCCGACTTTTCGATACAAGACGCCATTGCCCGCGACTATGCCAACATCAGTGCGCTCTCTAGGCTGCTTCTTCCCCATGTTGCTCGGAGGATGAAGGTCGGGGTCAAGGACTTACAGGATGTCGGCGTGGCCAGTGCATTGAAGCGGCTCCGGGGAGCGTATTCTGCGGCATCCCCCAAGGTGGCCAAGGTCATCGGGGGAAGCATTGTGAATGTACGCACCCACGTGTCGAGGCTATCTGTTGAGAAAACGAAGAGGACTCTGCAGACTGTGAGCTCGCTCCTCGGTGACTACCAGGGGGATTTCATACAAGTGTCCGAATCTCTTTCTTCCATTACTCTAATCTTCGATCAGAGGCTGCACAAGAAAGTTAGGCGTTCCCTCTCAGGTAGCGAAGTCCTTGAGGAAGGGGAGGAGTGTGCAGCGATTACTGTGCACAGCCCAAAGGAGATTATTAACACGCCCGGATGCATCAGTACATTCTACGACCAGCTATCGAGGAAGGACGTGAACGTCGAGGACACAGTTAGCTGTTACACCGATACCATTATGGTCGTGAGCATGAAGGACGCCAGTCGTGCCTTCGAGGCCCTCACTGAGCTAGTAGGAGAAGAGGAGAAGAAGTTGGAACATGGTTCCAGCT
>CAZHNH010000086.1:0-2772 GCA_964533695.1 uncultured Nitrosopumilales archaeon
GAGCTGGTAACCATGGATTTGGATGATTCCTTCTAGGCCGCATCAACCGCCTGCATCGGTAACTCTACTTCAGAGATTGGATGGCTTAAGTAAGGCAGCAAAAACAATCATTCCGTCGGGGGTTTGAGCATCAAATGGACCGAGTGGGTTCCAATCATGAGGTTCGACCATCAGAAATCGCCCAAGAAGTCCGGGGTCTACGAGCTTCGATATGCCTCCAATGGTACGGCAAT
The DNA here is from genome assembly GCA_964533695.1 of uncultured Nitrosopumilales archaeon. GTDB lineage: Archaea > Thermoproteota > Nitrososphaeria > Nitrososphaerales > Gagatemarchaeaceae > UBA183. Next base: position 234 of record CAZHNH010000086.1, read on the forward strand.
CCCTCTCTCAAGAGTATTCGGGACAGACAACAAAGGGCTCCTATACATTGGGAACACCCGCAAACGGACTCTTAGAAAACGGCTTAAGGAACTTAAGGAGGCCGTGGCAGAGAACAGACATGTAAGGCATACGGTCAGAAAGACATATTGGGATTACCGGTTCTGCGATGCATTTCCGCGCGAGAAGTTGGAACTTCGTTACGCCCCATGCAAGGATGCGGAGGGTGAAGAGACAAAGATTCTTCTGGAGTACCTCATGAAGTTCAAGGATAAGCCACCGATGAACCTCACTTTCTCTCGGAAGTGGACAAGATAACAGCTTCTGACTAGTCGTTACGAGAGTCCTACAAAAACACTGCTAGACGCCCGAGCGCCCGTTAGGCCTGCCACCTAGCAGATGTTGAGGCGGAATGGCGCGCTTCGGAAGGAATTCTATTAGCCTCAAGCATGAAGGGCTCTCGCCATCAGACAGTCAGGTCGCTCCTCGTCGTCGCTGGGACGTATGCCGGATAAGAAGGAGTCCACCGCATTTCCAGCACCCGCAGACGTAAGTCGGCCTCATCGAGATTCGAAGCAACTCCGTCATTTTGCGCTTCAAAGCCGACCGCGACTGCAATTTCCACAGCGACTTTCCGAAGTTCTGACAATGAAGGGAGTAGCGGACCTAAGGGATCCTTCAGGGCCGGCGAGTTTGCACCGAGTGTTCGGGCCGCCGCACGCATCATTGGCTCCGTGACACGACGGGCACCAGAAGCGACTACGCCCAAACCAACCGCGGGGAAAATGTAAACGTTGTTGCATTGCGCAATCTGCATGACCCGCCCCCCGTAGCTGACAGGCCCAAAGGGAGAGCCTGTAGCCAGTAGTGCTCGTCCGTCGGTCCAGTGCACTAGATCGGCTGGGATAGCTTCGGATTTCTCGGTCGGGTTGGAAAGTGGAAAGATAATTGGCCGTTGAACCTTTCGGGCCATCTCGCGAACTACAGGTTCAGTAAAGGCCCCGCCTATCGTGGAGAGACCGATAAGCATCGTCGCCTCGACGTTTCGAATTACGTCTGCAAGGCCGATGCTCCCGTTTGGCATTCTTGGCCATCCAGCAACGCCGTCCTCAGGTTGGGCATACACGCTCTTTTCGGGCGTCAGCATCCTTCTCCCCGAATGAACGAGACCGCCGCTATCCAAGAGCCAGAAGCGACTCCTAGACTCCTCCTCAGACAATCCTTCACTTTTCATTGCTTCACGCAGCCCGTCAGCAACGCCAATGCCTGCCGAACCCGCACCCAGCATGACGACCCTTTGGTCCTTCAGACTCTTTCCTGTCACGCGGGCCGCGCCGAGGGCTGCTCCTAACGCGACCGCTGCTGTGCCTTGGATATCATCGTTGAAAGTCAAGATCTGATTGCGGTAACGTTCTAGGATGGGTCTAGCATGCGGGTTCGCAAAGTCCTCCCACTGTAAACATACGCCGGGGAGTTCCTGCATTACCGCCATCACAAACTGATTTATGAAATCAAAGTAATCCTGACCGGTAATACGTTCGTGGCGCCAGCCGAGGTATTCGGGGTCCTTGAGCCTCTCCGAGTTGTTGGTCCCTACGTCAAGGACTACAGGGAGGGTCCGTTCGGGACGGATGCCACCTATGAGTGTGTACAAGGAAAGTTTGCCAATTGGGATACCAAGCCCCCCCACACCCTGATCACCAATGCCTAAGATACGCTCGCCGTCCGTCACGACGATTACATCGACGTCCGCATTGGGGCGGCTTCGAAGGAGTTCGAGGATCGATTCACGCAGAGGGTAAGAAATGATAAGGCCTCGCGGCCTACGATAGATGTGACTGAACTGTTGGCATGCCAGTGCAACCACTGGGGTGTAAACGATTGGGGTCATCTCCTCGATATGATCAAGAAGAAGTCTATAGAAGAGAACCTCGTTCGTGTCCTGTAATGCCCTGAGATAGATGTGCCGCTCTAGGTCGTCGTTCTTTCTTCGATAGGCCTCGTAGGCTCGGACAACTTGTGCCTCCAGGGTCTCCACATAGGGCGGCAGAAGCCCGTGCAGACCGAAATCAGTGCGCTCCTTATCCGTGAAAGCCGTGCCTTTGTTCAACAATGGGCTGTTGAGGAGATCCATCCCGCGCAGAGCCACAAGTGTACCCTGTTTCGCCACAGCAGAACCGATTCGGCTCTGCTTGACTCGCCTTTTCTTCCTTGCGGTTGACTGACTCGGACTCTTCCTAAGCAAAGCGCTCTGTTCTCCAGCCCTATTCTCAGTCCGGAGAACCGGGGAACACACTTTTCAGTAATTCAGGGCCATTCGGTGGGGCTTCCTGCCAAATTCGTCTCCCGGGGGCGCGAATGCGTCGTGACCTCGGATTCCTGACGCGTGGTACTCCCATGAGGCGCAACCCTTTTCTTGGCTCGTCTCCGCAAGTCAGAGACGCGAAATGAAGAAGCCAATGCGATCACCTTATGGTTCCTGGAAGACGCCGGTCACTCCTGCGCTTCTCGCAAGTTCCAACATCCCAGTCAGCGAGCCGT
>CAZHNH010000087.1:0-5691 GCA_964533695.1 uncultured Nitrosopumilales archaeon
CCAGCCGACGAGCGGCCTCCCCTTCTTTCTATTACGAGGATGCAAACCGAGCTTGTAGCGTTGACGCTAGCCGGCCGACCCAGAGATTCATTCAACCACTTGTCCCCCCATTTCTCTATTCGATCACCAAGGGTGAACCGGCTGAATTCTCCTGCACAAGCTTGCAGCTCAAGGCGGAGAAGAAGTGTTCCAAAGCAGATCCAGAAACTGTTTGAAATGGCTGGCCACGGCGGGGCTGTCGATCCATCCGCATGCAGAGCAGTCGGGGAGAGATATCATCGCCGTTTTCCCATCTACTAGGAGGTCTATGGCTACGAGGTTCCCCGTTCTGACATCTACCCCTGGAGGGAGTAGCGCTAGCGCGCCTTCATCAGTGATCGTCCTTGCGCTGACTCCTCTATGCACGGCCTGCGCAAGAAGCTCAAGTAGCCTCGCGTCCTCCAGTCCCATGGTCGGAGCCACCAGTACGATCGTCTCCTTCGCGTCCCTTATCATGCTGTACATCTTCGCGTAGACGTTATCCCTCCCTCTCAGGGTGTAGACCAACTCCGCCTCATCAACAGGCTGCGAGTTGTAGGATTTCTCAAGCGAGTCGAAGGTCTCCTCGACCCTTGAGCTTACCATTGCCCTCACGCTCTCAGGTCTCCTTGCCCGGTATGTTGCGGGCCTCCTGACTACGAGGTCGACCCAGCCGAGAGAGGCCAGCCGTTTTAGTGCTTCGTACGCGCTAGGGTACGGGATTCGAGCCTCCGCCGCGATCCTCCTAGGGTCAGATGGCCCCAATCCAGTGAGCGAAACATAGCACTTTGCCTCGTACGCCGTAAGGCCCATGCTTCTGAGCTGCTCCACTATCGCCCTGCGGTCCAAAACTTCGTCGACGTCCTGCTTCACAGCGAAGGTCTTATATAGCATTTTAGTAGCCAACCCTACTAATGGTCCTGGAACGGGACTACGATGTCGTAATCGCGGGTGGCGGAATGGCGGGCCTGATTACCGCAGCTTCGGTCGGCTTCAACTCTCAGGGAAAGGCTCGGGTCCTCGTTGTGGACAGAAACAGGGAAGAAGAGCCAGGAATGAAGACACACAACGGCTGGACTTGCGGTGACGCGACGAGCAAGCGCTCGCTCGACTACCTGGCTGACAAGATTGGTATCAGATACGGTTCCCCGGAGCTGGAGCATCCCGTCAGCGGGGTGTACGTTTACTCGCCGGATAGAAGCACGAAGGTTCTCTTCGAGGGCGAAGGATTCCTCCTCAACAGAAAGCTCGCGCCTAGGCGTCAGGTCAGCGACGCGAAAAAGTTCGGGACAGAATTCATGTTCAGCGCCACAGCCGAGAGGTTGCTGTCCGAGAGTGGATACGTGACAGGGATCTCTGGGAGGAGGGCAGATGGGTCGACCTTCAGCGTTACGGCGAAGGTCGTCATAGATGCGACAGGAGCGTCTTCCGTCCTAAGACGGTTCCTCCCCATCGATTCCATGATTGAGAAAGAGATAGACCCCGACGACGTGGTTGGGACAGGGCGTTACATCCTCGAGTTCGACCCTGCCAGAGTGGACCCTGCCTTCTTCTCTCCAGACTATTGTATTATCCACTTGGACCAGTTCGTAGCTCCCGCTGGGTACGCGTGGGTCTTTCCAAAGGGGAAAAACAAGCTCAACATCGGCTTGGGCGTATCGAAGTCAGGGCTGGACAGGCGCAACAGGAGGTTCGGACTCAGTGATAATCTTCAAACCCTGATTGACAGGTATGTCGCAGAAAATCCCGTGATCAGGAACCCCAAGCAACCCTCGGGGGACGGCGACTCAGGGAACACGAAGGGAAACTGGCAGGTCCCCGTGCGGCGGCACAATGACTGCATGGTCGCAAACGGCTTCGCAGTAGTCGGCGACGCGGCATGGATGCCGAGACCTATTGATGCGGGAGGGATCAGCCCATCGATCTATGGGGGGACCATCCTCGGCAAAGTGGTGGCAGAGGCCATAGAAGCCGAGGACACGAGCGAGGGGACGCTCTGGAAGTACAACGTCGAGTACATGCAGACGCACGGCTACCCAATGGCGAGCTTCGAGGTCCTAAGGAGGTATCTCCAGACTGTCACCAACGAGCAGATCAATTACGGGATGAAGCACTTCCTCTCTGAGGACGATATCGAGTCAATCACTGAAAGGAAGCACCCGGAGTTCAACCAGGCTAGGTTCATGAATCCTGCGATGTGGGTGCGAATCCTCGGTCAGCTATCTCTTGCGAGGGGACTAAGATACACGGTAAAGAAGAGCGCCGCCCTGGTCGGCATCAACCTCAGGTTCCCGGAGACGCCCAAGGGCTTCGACCAATGGAAGAAGGAGTTAGGCGAAGAGCTCGAGGACACTGTCGCGAGGTTCAAGCCGCTCGATGTGGCTGTCTAGTTTGTTTGAAGAACCAGTCTGCAGACCATGCAGTCCTAACAGATGATCAATCGACAAAATACACTGTTGAGATCGGAAGGGTGAGATTCTCTGTCATTTCGCACAGGTGAAGGGCCATTCGACCCGAAATAGCCCCGCGAGTTGATCCAACCGGCCCATCTCGCTTTGCCCACTGCCCGCAATCGGCTAACTAGAAATAACCTGTCTCAGGCGCCACTAGGCATGGCTACCTCAGCTCTTGATGCCAAGATTCTCGAAGTCGTGAAGGAAGCATCCCCGTCGGGTGCCTATCTCATGGGGTTCAACGACTACGCAGGGAGGCTCTTCATAGCTTCCCGGGTCAACATCGACAAGACCCTCCGGCAGGTGAGAGCGCTCAGGAGAGAGGCACGGACGGACCTCCAGCGCAAGGTGCTTGATTCCATCGAAGTGGGTCTCGAGTTCGACGAACCCCAGCCGGTGCTGGACGATATCATAGGGACGATTTTCGCCCACCTAGTCAAGGAGGGAGTCAGAGAGGACCACATGTCGTCACTAATGCGACTGGCAATAGAGGACATTGATGCATGTACGGAGAGGTTCTCGGGAAAGGAGATTCCCGTCGCGGTGAAGGCACTCGCCCTCTACAGGCTCGGGGGGGTGATTGACATCCTGGAAAACATCAAGAAGCAGGCGAAAGGGGGAGAGCTCAAGTCGCTGTGCGACTCCGTAAAGGCCAAAGTTTCGGAGTATGTCGGGCTTTTCGCGTTGGAAGGCTTTGGAAACGGTGAGTTCTCTAACGTTGAGAAAATCTTCCGGGCCAATGGATCGGCCCTAGGGCGGGAGAAGTTCTACCGGACAGCCCTTCGGAAGGGGTTCGACTATCCGGAGAGCCCCTCTCAGCTGGAGAGGAAGGCACTCGCGTGGATTGACGAGGAGATGCCACGGTTACGGAACGTTACGGGAAGACTTGCTGCGAGGTTCGGGTGTGAGGCGACCCCTGAAGCAGTCGAGGAGAAGATCAATTCGAGGATGAAGCTGAATCCCAAGCAGCTTGTACAAACGACTCAGGAGATCAGAAAGATCGTCCAAGCGTTCGTCAATGAAGATGTTCATGGGATAAACCCGAGGTACAACACGAGCGTCATGGAGACTCCCTCGTATCTCACAGGGACGATTCCATCCGGGGCCGCCCAGTTCTTCGACACCTTTTCGAAGAAGCCCTTCCAGATTTTCTTCCAGACGACTGATCCCAAGAAAGATCCGGACAAGTCTGTCTCCGCGTTGCTTGACCTCCTCGTGCACGAAGAATACGGTCACTGCGTGCACCATTCCAATAGCGCGGTGGGCTTCGTTTCGAAGCTGCCTGCGCTGCAACTACTCGCCGCGGCGCCGACAAGCGGACCTATCACAGAGGGCCTTTCCTTCAACCGCGAGCTGGAGTTCTTCGAAGCATCGAAGGAGCTCGAATCGAAGCCAAGGCTCACAAAGGCAGAGAAGGCGTACGTTAACCTGATGAGGAAGTATGGTGGCCTGGAGCTGATAAACCTCGAAGTAGAGTTCAACACAAGGAGATGGCGGATCGTCAGATTCCTGAGAGTGCTTGGCGATGTGTGGGTAAATACGGGGAAAAAGGACTTGATCGCCTTCGTCGATTGGGCGTACAAACACACGGGAGTCCCGAGGAGCAGTGTCTACTTCCAACTCTTCCCAGCCCACGAGGGAATGTTCCCGGGCTACGCCACAACCTACGCGGTAGTGGGACAGGAGATAAGAGCCATAGAACGCAGAATCAAGGATAAGAGAAAGAGGTGGAAGTTCTCCACCTACTTGTGCAGCATCGGGTTTCCGCCACGCAGTATGTACACTAAGATGCTCCGAGAATATGCTGCCAAACTCTAGTAGTGCAAGAGAGCCCCACTCGGAGTCGGAGCCAGGGACAACTATCAGGGCGATGACGACGCGGAGCTCAGGACCCACCGCGTCAAATTTATCTTTCGTCGTTTGACTTCATGGCCCTAAAAAAGAATTCCGTCACAAACTGCCTGTAGGCTTCCCTGTCTGAGACCTTTGAGAAGTGGATGTGTTGGAAGATGACCCTGTTGAGCATGCCGAGCAAACAATCTGAGGCGAACTCTTCGTCTACGCTCCTGAACACTCCTGATTCGACTCCCCTCTTAACAAGGCCCGAAGCGATCTTTCTAATCCTCTCGAGGCCTTTGCTCACCATTCTTGCGCTGAATTGGTCTATGGACGCCGTATCCCTAAGGTACAACCCTGGGTGAAATGCATGCTCAGGAAAGGAGGAAAGATAGACACCGATGAACGAAGCAAGTGCCTTCTTCGGTTCTTTCGCTTCAGCGGACTCCGAGAGTTTACCTATCAAGTCGTCCATCGAGATCTGTTTCTTGGCTACGGCGTCGAAGAGGCCCTTCTTGTTACCGAAGTAGTAGTACAGGACTGGCGCGGAAGTACCAGTAACCCTGCAGATGTCCCTGACAGACACGTTGGCGAATCCCTTTTCGGAAAAAAGCCTTGACGCTGCTAGGAGTATCTTCTCTGAGGTTGCCGTGTTCCCCTGAACTCGCATTCGTACCGCTTTTGCCCCGGTTCCGTATATAACACTTGAAGCGGTCAGTCAATGTTCAAGGGATGCGAGGGCTGGCATCCAATTGGTCCAGGCTTCCACTGGCATGTGCTTTAGGCCGCCGAAGTCATCTGGAGGGTGGAGCGAACAAGTTTCCCTCCACACCCCGTACGCCGTGGTCTAGCTGTGTGTCTTGGTAACTAGTCGAAATCGCCGCCGCCCTCGCCCATCCCTCCGGCTCCGCCACCCGGCGGTCCGGAAGGAGTCTTCGACTTTCCTGCTGCAATTACGTCGTCGATCCTGAGAATCATGGACGCAGCCTCCGTCGCCGATTTCATTATCTGCACCTTCACTGACAGGGGCTCGAAGACTTCGCGCTGGAACATATCCTTGATTTTCCCATCTGACGCCTCGACCCCGTACCAGGTGCCCTTCTCGGCATGTTTCGCCCTGAACTCGACCTGTGCGTCGATTGGGTCCATGCCCGCGTTGAGTGCTAGCGCGACGGGTATTGACTCGAGGGCTTCGGCAAACTTCTGCGCGGCGAGTTGCTCTCTTCCTGTGAGCTTCTCAGCCCACTTCATCACCTGGTAGGCAGCCTCAGCTTCTGCGGCGCCTCCGCCGGCCACGATCGCGGGTTTCTCCATCACGTCCTTGGTCACCATCAAGGCGTCATGCAAGGATCGCTCGCCTTCGTCGACAATGCGCTGGGTCCCT
>CAZHNH010000088.1:0-10201 GCA_964533695.1 uncultured Nitrosopumilales archaeon
TGGGTTTCACATACCCTGGGGGCCGGAAGGGGTCCCTCCCAAAATGGTCCGGGTCGTTCTTGATCATCCAGCTCCACTTGTGCTTGTGCAAGCCAGCGTTTCCGTGGCCTCCCCTTGACCCTGAATGACGGTGTTGGCCAATCTGACCATACCCGTGGGTCCGGCTTCCTCTGTACTTCCTGCTTTTTCGGATTCTTGTTGGCACGCTAGACCATCCTCCTAACCAGGTCCAGTAACTCAGGGTTGCTTCCCATCACTCCACCCTCCGACCTGGATTTGCGCATAGAGTGCTTGAACCCACCTTTGGGAGGGGCGAGCTTGAAGAAGGGTCTGAGACCCTCTACTGCAGAAAGTCGGATGCCGTTTTTCAGCATCATTGTCGCTAGTTCCCCGTGGTCCTTGTAACCCATTTCCTTCAGCGCATGTTGGTCTAGTGCCTTCGTTGTGCTCACCATACCCCTCTTCGTCAAAAGAGTGGTCAAGAGCTCCTCATCAATCGGTGCCCAGGCGAGCCTGTCTTTGCAGAGCCTGAGAGCACCCAGCGTAGACGGATCATCAGGTACTACTGACGCGGAGAACCTTTTCTCCAGTTTGAGCTCTTCCAAGGCGCTTCGAACAGGAGCAGGTGCGTTAATCGCACCGTGAAGGTTCAGGACGACGAGCAAAGCCAAGACTATCAAGACCCCCTATACGCTCAACCCGTGAGACATCCTGAAAGCATCGTAGACGGCATTAGCAAGAGACGACATCGTATTTGTAGACCCGAAGGTCCTGATCCATGCGTCCTTGACTCCGGCGAGTTGCAGGAGATTTTTGAGGGCGGGACCCGCGACCAGCCCCAAGGCCCGAGGACCCGGAATAACCTCGATTGTCACGCTCCCTGCTTTTCCCCTAATCCTGTAGGGAACGGAGTGCGCCCTCCCGCACCTGCACTCCCAACTTCCGCACCCCAGCTTTACGGGGATTATGTTGAGGAGTGCAGCGTTCGTGGCCTTCTCGATCGCCTCTCTGGTCTGCATCGCCTTTCCCTTTCCCACACCGAACCAACCGGCGCCATTGCCCACCGCAACCACAGCGGAGAATCTCGTCAGTTCCCCTGCGTCAGTCTGTTTCTGTACAACGCTAACGCCAACTACCTCGTTTCGCAAGTCAGGGAGTAGTTTCTTGACGATCTCAGCCTCCCTGACTCTTTGCCCGCTCCTGAATATCTCATCCAGTGAAGCTACTTTACCTTCGTTGACGAGCTTTCCAAGTTTGGTTCTCGGGACCCACACTTCTTCTTCTTGTTCCTGACGCCTTCCGGACCTCTCGTACGACATCATTTACGCCCCTCCATGATCGCGGCTCTCACTTTTTCGAATTGCATGGGATATTCTTCGGGATTGAATCCCGCTTTGAGGAGAGCTGAGAACTCCTTCTTGTAAGCATCCTTTGATTCGCCTGAAAGCTTCGACGCGTATTCAGCAATCGTCTTCCCAGTGAGCCTCTCTTGAGAGGGAAACGCATTTTCTCCAACGGGGATCTCGATGCCCGCATCTACCACGCCCTTCACCAGGGCACCGACCCGACCGCCTTTGATGAACGGAGCCAGACCGTTGTAGAGGACTGCCTCTTTGATACCATCTCCCAGTGCCTTCTTCCCAGCCAGCATTCCAAGCAGATAGCAGGCAGGGGTGGACTTCAAAGAGCCATGCCAACCCAGCTTGACCAGCTCCCGGGAGTGAGCAGAAGCCACAATGTCATCCCCGCTCACCTTCGGAACGACGAATTGTGACGAAACGTTCTTGTTCGACACGCGGACGACGAGCAGCACACTATGTGAGGTGATTGCACGCATCCTGGCCTTGTAATCTGTAACCCCTTCCCTCCTTCTGCGTAGGAGAGGGACGTAACTTGACTTCATTTCTTACTCTCCTTCATAAGCTCGAGAAGATGCTTAACCCCGCGCACCTGTCCACCCTTTATCTGCTTGTACAACGCCCTGTAGGACGCCTTGCTTATCTGCTTCCTATCCTTTGCGACCTTTAACCTCCACCTTAACGCTCTGACCTTGGTGATCCACATCTCCTTTCTCGGATTCCTTGCTCTTGATGTCCCCTCCGTGGACCCCGCTCCGCGCCCGCGCTTGAGTCTTGTGGACCGTTCGCGGAATCGGCCCCTTGAGGTTCCCTTCTCGGGAGCAGCCTTGATTGCTCCGAAACCGATTAGGCCCCTGATTGTGCTTCTGGTGATTGCGTCCTGAATCAGGTCATTGTATTCCTCATCGAAGATGACCCTGTCTTCGCCTACGCCCAGGACGGACGCCGCCAGCCTCCGCCTACTCCTTAGGTTCAATTCTCCTCAGCCCTGTCGGGTTAATGATTCTGAGTCCAAGCTCCGTTGCCCTGTTGAGTATCGCTTCTCTCTTCTTTGCTCCAACTGAGCTTCCGATTCGCCCCACATCCCTCCCCGGGACGAGTGCGTCAAGGTCGGCCGGGCGGTGCACGAGGACTTCGAAGTGGCCGCTAGGATGCAGCCCTCTAGATTCGACGGGCCCTCTGTAACCGACCCGCACGAGTGCAGGCCACCCCTTGTCCTGGCGCCTCACCTTGTTGTCGACGCCCTTTGGCTTCCGCCACTCTGGATGGATTCTGACGTAGCGCCAGCTTTCCTGTCGCACGAACCTCGGCCTGCGCTTGGCAACTTCCTCCCTCTTGGCTACCAGGGCCTTGAGCCTATTCTCCTCTGAGACCTTCCCTTTCGGCAAAGTTAGAAGCCTTCCCCCTTCTGGTAGATATACACGCCGTCGAGAAAGATGCGCTGGTCCTTTCGCCTGATCTTCGTAGCGAGTTCGACGTTGGCGGCAGTCTGGCCAACGTCTTCCGCCGATACTCCCTTTACGATTATGTCGTCTCCGTCGATCGTGACTTTACAAGCACCAACTATCTTCGCAACCCTAGGCGATCTCTCGCCAACGAAGTTTTCCACATGGATTTCATCCCCCTTCGTCTTAACCGAGATGGGGAAGTGGGCGTAGACGACCTTGAGCCTGTAAGTGAAACCCTTCGAGACGCCTGTCGTCATGTTGTTGATGAGACTGACGACGGTGTTCACGATCACGTTGTCCTTCTTTTTGTGAGAGAACGGAGTGACACTTACCCTGTTCCCCTCAAGGGAGAGGTTCACATTAACCTTATCGAAGTGCTTGTTTGCTTCACCGAGTTTGCCCTTGACGGACAACGTCCTTCCGACGAGGTTTGCAGTCACGCCAGTCGGGAGTTCAACGATTTGCTGCTGGACCTGCTTAGTAGACAAATCCTATCAATCTCCCCCCAATCTTCCTCTCCTGAGCCTCCACGTGGGGCATTACCCCCTGAGAAGTGGAGACGATTAGGCTCCCAACGCCTACGGCAGGGAGGTACCTGTGCTCCCAATCCACTAGCTTCGAGAACCTGACGGGGAACCTCGGAGATATTACCCCGCACTTGTTTATCCTACCGAGCAGTTGGACCCTAAGCTTACCTCCGACTCCGTCGTCGATAAGTTCGAATTCGCCGATGTATCGCTTTTTCTGTAGAACCTTCAGGACTTCGCTGGCAAGGCTGGAGGCAGGGATAATGGTGCACTCCTTCTTGTTCCTCATTTCGGCATTTTGTAGGCTCGCGAAGAGGTTCGATAGGACATTGGTTGCAGCCATTCAGCTCACCTAGTCATACTTCCTGAAGCCGAGTTTCTCCGCGACCTCACGGAAGCACTGCCTGCATAATACTAGGTCGTACGACCTGATCACCGCCCCATACTGACCGCACCTTCTGCAGTAGTGGGTCGACTTCCCGTACGCCCTCTGCTTGGTGTGCCTTTCCTTCATACTACCGTCACTCCGAACTTCTCCCTGAAGTAGTTCATTGACTCTTCTTGTGAAACCAGGTGAGACCTTCCCACTCTCGAAGTCCGCCTCGCCCTACGTGCCACGCTGTATCCAGGCCTCTCGAGCAGGACGGATACGTTCATCCCTAGTATGCCGATAGCCGGATCATACTTGATCCCTGGAATCTCTATGTGCTCCTTGATGCCAAACGAGACTGACCCTTTAGAATCGAATGATGACGAAGCCAGCTTCTTCTCTCGCGCGATGAGCAGCTTGTCAATGAGGGCATTCGCTGCCTCACCCCTGACAGTGACCGCGACCCCAATTGGCTCCCCCTTATGGATGCCGAAGTCCCTTATTGACTTCTTAGCGCGCCGCTGGCTCGGCTTCTGACCCGTGACCTGCTCCAAGACCTGCTTCCCCCTCTCTATTGCCTCGCCTGACTTGCCCAGCCCGATGTTGACAACCACCTTCCCGACCTTGATTACCCTCATCGGGTTCTCCTGAACGGTTGATTGGTTCATGAACCTGCAACTCCTACAGTTATCAAGGGCTTCTCTGTCCCGATTGGGAATACGAGGCGCGATGGTATCTCGGCATCTCCGCTTGGGAGAGCGAGTCTGACCATCTGCTCTCTCGAGATTGTCCCCTTCTTGACCTCCGCTATTTTCCCCGTCTGGCCTGCTCTTACGCCCGAGAGAATCAATCCCATTGAACCTCTTGCCAGCTTCACCTGCCCCAGTACCTTCTGCGATGGCACCTCGATGAGGACCGCATCGCCTGGGACGAGATTGAGGGTATCGGAGAGAATCGACCGCCCATCATGCAGCCCGTATTGGATGTGCCCCCCACTGACCTTCGTCTTGGTGCTGACCCTGCAGAGTTTCTTCGAGCTCTCCTCCGCAGATAGCTTCGCTAGCACGAGACCTTTCCGCGAAGGGACGAGCCTGAAGCTAACTCCCTCTACAGGGACGCTCACGAGGTTGAAGAGCCCCAATGGGAAGCTGGGTGAGTGCCTCTCCTTACCATCGACCAAGACCTTTCCGGTCTTTGCTATTACCTTGACTTCCTTGGAGCTGGTCTCGATTCCGGTAAGGCCCCTTATGATAACCCCCAACGGGTAAGAAGAGCCGCTAGGGTATGGGCCAGGGCTAGGCTTGTAGACGAAGATGCCCTCCTTCCTTGAGATATTCCAGTTGCGAGGGGCGGCAATGCTCTTCAGCTTGTTCCTTCCACCCTTCTTTCCCATCTATTCTGACGCCTCCAATCTGCTCTTTCTAATTTTGTCTTCCACGAACACTGCAGTTACCAGGACGTTCGATGACGGAATGGGCACAGGGGAAGTCCCTCCCTTCTGCTTCTCCCTAGTAACTCCTTCTACATTGAGAGTCCCTTCATGAGGCGATACTTTCGTAACCTTGCCTTCGATCCCCTTGAACTCCCCTCTGACTATCCTGACAGAGTCTCCTTCCCTAGGTCTTACCGTTTTCCTCTTGTATTTTTCGCGCAATTCCGTTGAAAGCATAGAACCGAATCTCATATTTCCAACCACCTCAAATGATTATTGATGCGAGGTTCGCAATCCTGGGCCATTTTTCTGCGGCCTCGCTGGCTACCGGCCCCTTGATGTCTGTTCCTTTGAGGTCACCCTCCGGCGTAACGATGACAGCTGCGTTGTCCTCAAACACGACCCTCTGACCGCTAAGCCTCCTCACCGGATACTTCTGGCGAATGATCACAGCCCCGAATACTTGCTTCCGGAGATCCGGAGGACCTCTCTTGACCACGCAAATTACGCTGTCGCCGACGGATGCGGCCGGGGTCCGACTGAGTCGCGCCTTTGCCTTGGTGACCTGTACAACCCTCAGCGTCTTTGCTCCGGTGTTGTCGGCGCAGGTTATAACCGCGTTCAGCGGAATAGCACGCGTGATGTAATTCTTGAACTCTTCAACCCCCTTGGCAGAGACTGCGCGAGATTTTGTCGACATTAGGAACCTCTCTTAGACTGCACAACCACGAAGGAGATCGTCTTTGAAAGGGGCCTGCACTCGCCGATCGTGACGACGTCACCGTCGCTGACTTCGATGCATTCGGGAACCCGAACGGATACTCTGCTCCTTCGCCTCTCGCTTCTGTTGTACTTCGCCACCTTGTGTAGGTACTCCATCTGGACGACCACGAACCCGTCCCCAGCAGTTGACACGACTCTCCCGTTGAGAAGCCTTCCCCTGACCTTCAGACTCCCATGGAAGGGGCACCTCTCGTCTTCGCATTGCTTCTTAGGGGAATGTACTTCCAGACCAGCGGTGCTCATCTCGAACGTCTCCCCCACCTGTCTTCGAGCCTCCCAGAGATGTCCGAGCCCGACACCACACGTTCTGACCTGGCCAAAATGAACGTACACCCCGCCTTCTCTACCCTCAGGGTCCTTCCATTAGACCTGACGACCAGCGTCTTCGCAGTGTCGAGTAGCACGACTCCTTCAATCCCAACCTTCGACGTATCGGTGGATTCCACCACGCTCAGACTCTCCCCGATGATACTCATTCAGGCACCCCCTTTTCGTGCATTACGGTCAGGATCGTCGCAATCCCCCTCTTTATTCTCCTGATTTTTCCGACGTCTTTCTTCACTATCCCTCGTTCCGCGCCGCCTTTCACCTTGGAGAGCTCCGACCGTAGGTCGAAGAGCGTCTGCCTCAGCTTGTCAGCGTCTTGCTTCCTGAGTTCCTTCGCCTTGAGCTGTGCCATTTTCTTTGTCTTCCTCTTGTTTCACGTCTTCTTTGAACTGAAAGTCGGATGGGAGTGCGTCCTTCAGAGCAATCTTCACCTTTATCCCGAAGAGTCCAAGTTTGAGTAACACGTCAGTCGTCGCTTCGCTGACGGAGCGAGCCGCGGTCTCGCCGCTCTTGGGAACAATCCCTGCTCTGTACTTTTCCCCGTGCGATCTGTCGCTGCGGAGTTTCCCAGCCACGGAGATTTCGACCCCTGCCGCGCCTGCATTCATGATGTTGTTGACAGACCACATAGCTGCCCTCCTGAAAGCCGTCCCGCGAGAAGCAATCTGGGCTATTCTTGCTGCCATGATTCTCGCGTTCAGCTCCGGGTTTTCGACCTCCGTAACAGCGATTTGGGGATTCGGAAGCTTGAACTTCACGGCAACTTTGTCCGTCAGATCCTTTATCCCCGTCCCCCTTCTGCCTATAGCAAGCCCCGGCCTAGCGACGTAAACTTTGAGTGTGACGCCGACAGGGGAATTTTGAACCTCCAGGCCCCCGTACCCGGCCTCCTTCAGTTCCTTTTCGAAGAACTCGTCGAGTTCGGCGTACGATCTGCTTGTAGTAAGAATCGACCTCACAGATGTCTGTTGTTGTTGTGTCGACATGACTAAACCTCTTTGCCTACGAGCTCGATATGCACAAGCTGGTGGAAGTTTGCAGAGCTGCGGCCCATCGCTCTTGGCACGTAATCCTTGATGGTTCTTCCGGCGTAGCCTGCAGCATGGATTATCTCAATCCTCTCAGGGTCAAGCCCTTTGAATTCCGCGTTCCCTTGCAGATTCTGTAACACTTGGAGGTAGGCTCTTGCTGCGCGGACAGGATAGGAACCAGTAGGAAAACCTTGCAACTGGCTTCTGTGACCGACCTTGAGTTTGTGTCGTCTGAATGCGATCGGGGCCTTCATCTGTTCGACATTCTCGAGGAGGTCTATCGCCTTTGGGACAGTCATTCCCCTTATGGTGACGGCTATTTCCCGAGCAGCCTTCGGGGATACGTTGACCTCTCTCCCGCTAGCCCTGACGTGTACTGCTGGGTCGAAACCCTCGAAACTGTAGCCGTAATGAGGCACTTTATCCCTCTCGTGGAACTTCGCGCTTCCAGAATGGCGTTAAAAGCTTTGTGAGGTCTTGCAGCCCGTCACCACCCTCCAATGTTCTCCCCAGTCGAGAGAAGATCAAAGCAGTTTAGCCTACCGGAAAAGGCACCACATCAAGGTTATAATGGCCAAGAAACGGGTTCGCGTCACGCGGTAGATTCCCAAGATGTGGTCTCCATCCGTGGGAAGGGGCGAGGTCGAAACTCTGGATAGGACATATTCTGAGAAGACGTGCGACGTATTGGTTATTGGCTCTGGGGGAGCGGGACTTAGAGCTGCAATCGAGTCCAAAGATAAGGGCGCGCAGACGCTGGTGGTTTGCAAAACGCTCCTCGGAAAGGCGCACACCGTGATGGCAGAAGGAGGAATAGCTGCAGCGCTAGGTGACGTCGATCCACAGGACTCTTGGCAGGTCCACTTTTCTGACACCATCGTGGAGGGCCAGCACCTGAGCAATTGGAGAATGGCGCAGATCTTTGCAAAGGAAGCGATTGACAGAGTCTACGAACTAGAGCAGTATGGCGCGCTGTTCGACAGGACCAAGGAAGGGAAGATAAGCCAGCGGCCATTTGGGGCGCACACATACAGGCGCCTCTGCCACATCGGGGACAGGACAGGGTTGGAGTTGATCAGAACTCTTCAGGATCAGGTGATCAAGCGCTCAATCGCGTTCATGGATGAGGTCGCGGTGACCAAGATCTTCCGAGACCCTAAGACAGGGAGGGCGTCGGGGGCGTTTGGGATAGACATCAAAAGTGGAGGATTCGTTCTATTCCATGCGAAGAGCGTGATTCTCGCTACTGGAGGATGCGGGAGAGTCTACCAAGTGACTTCGAACTCCTATGAAAGCACAGGGGACGGTATAGCGATGGCCTACAGGTCGGGTGCCGAGCTAATGGACATGGAGATGATTCAGTTTCACCCTACGGGAATGATCTACCCCGCGGGGGTCAGAGGGATTCTAGTCACCGAGGCTGTGAGGGGGGAGGGCGGAATCCTGACTAACACGCAGGGGGAGCGCTTTATGTCCAAATACGATCAGAAGAGAATGGAGCTTTCAGCCCGGGACGTCGTTGCAAGAGCGATCTACTCAGAGATAGTGGCCGGAAGGGGGACGAAGAATGGGGGGGTGTACCTTGACGTCTCGCACAGAGGAGAGGCATACATCAAGAACAAGTTGCCAAGCATGTACGATCAGTTTCTTGAATTCGCAGGAATTGATATCACGAAAGAGAAGATGGAGGTCGCACCTACAGTACACTATCAGATGGGGGGGATTAGAGTTGACCCGGAGACGACCGAAAGCTCAGTAAGAGGTCTCTACGCTGCAGGGGAGGTCGCGTGCGGTCTGCACGGAGCAAACCGACTGGGCGGTAATTCACTTTCAGACATACTTGTCTTCGGCAGGAGGGCGGGAGCCGCGGCAGCCGAATCGGCATCGAAGACACAGAACGGAACGATCAGCAACGATGACATTGAAAGCGAGATCAACAGAGTGCTGTCTCCATTCTCGCCAGGAGGAGGAACAAGTCCGCTGTCGATCAAAGAGCTGATTGCGAAAAACATGTGGGAGCATGTGGGAATTGTACGCAATGGAGAAGCCCTCGAGGCGGGGCTGGTTGAGGTGAAGAGACTTATGGGTGCGGCTGAGTCAGTCAGGGCGAAGCCCGGGAGAATCTATAACCAATCTTGGCTCGACTCACTTCAGGTCTGGGACATGCTCCTCGGATGTGAAGCTATAATCAGGTCCGCCATTGAGCGCAAGGAGAGTCGTGGTGCACATTCGAGGTCAGACTTCCCTGCCAAGGAAGAAAAGTGGCTGGTAAACATAATAACGGTGGACAAGGGCGGAAAGATGAGCCATGAATTCAGGCCGGTGGAGAGACTGCCCGCCGAACTTGAGGGTATAATAAAGAAGGGGTGAGCCATGCCGGCAAGTGAGATCCAAGAGCAGGCGCCAAAAAAGACCGTCAGGCTGAAGATTCTGAGAGGCGTGGGCAATGACTTGACCACGCAAAGGTATGACTCCTTCGACGTACCTCGCGAAGAGGGGATGGTGGTTCTAAACGCGATTCACTACATTCAAACGAATTTGGACCCATCACTCTCTGCACGGTGGAACTGCAAGGCAGCTAAGTGTGGATCATGCTCCGCTGAAATCAACGGCACGCCACGATTGATGTGCAAGACGCGTGTCGACAGCATTGAAGGGGACATAACGGTGGAACCGATGAAAGCGTTTCCTCGGCTAAGGGACCTCGTCACCGACGTAACGGAGAACTGGAAGGTGGCGGCCATGATTCCCCCCTTCGCGCCTAAGCCTGGGGCTGGAGATGTGTGGCGATTCTATCAGATTGATGTCGACCGCTCAAGGGAGTTCAGGAGGTGCATCGAGTGTTTCCTCTGTCAGGATGTCTGCCACGTCGTCAGGGAGCACAAGGCGAACTACGTTGGCCCAAGATGGGTGGTGAAGGCGGCC
>CAZHNH010000089.1:0-3981 GCA_964533695.1 uncultured Nitrosopumilales archaeon
GAGTGTGGCCCCTCGAAAAGGGATATGCATCTAGGAACGCAATGTACTTGCTGTCCTCATAGACGATGTGCGATGGCGCCTGTCTCGACCGGATTCTGCAGAATATGCACTCCTCTGCGGAGATATTCGATGACCCTAGAGTTATCCGCTTCAAAGTGCTTGCACCCTCGCCTCCACGGGGAGCCCCTAAACCTTTACCGTGGCGTTCACGTTTATACTCGAGCCCACCCACGCATCACTCCAAGTTGATGTGTGAAAAGTGCCACGCGGGCCAGCTCCAGGAGTACACCAAGATGATAGGTCGAGGTGACAAGACTGTCACGATAAAGGGAACGAAATGCGATATGTGTGGTTTCACAGACGTCCAGAACGATGAGGACATCTGGTCCGCAGTCGGGCTCTAAGACGGCCCACGAGCGGTTGTTGGCGTTTCGGCAGAGTAGGGAGAGCTTGCAGCGAGTCTCCTGTGTGCCGCAATGAATTCCATCGCAAACTTGTCCGCATCTTTCTCGGTGCCCCTGTGACGTCCACTCCTCGATCTTAGGTGGTGATAGAATTCGTGAATCATTACGAAGGGGTTGTAAAAGTACTCCCTGTTAGCCGCCAGTATCTCCCTTCTCCTGGTGGAGTAGACAGCAGCGACCCCTTTCGTGCGACCTTCGACTACTCCTATTGTGAGTCTAGGCCTGCTGATCCTGTACCATCTGCTTAGAATGTCCAGCGCCTCCTCAGTCTTGGAGTCGAGGATCAGCGCTACCACGGCAGCTTTCATTTCTTCTTCTGATTCCAATATGACTGCCAGACGCTCGATGCCACTTAAGGAATTGGAATGGCGGCGCATCAGCTTTGAGCTGATGGTCAGGAATCATTGATTCCGAGATTCAACTCTGCAGCCCGCGGAGATAGGCTATGATGAGCAGACGTAGGCATATCAGACTGGACGGCCCGCGACCTGGCCGCTTCAGGGGGCCTCCGACGATCTTCTCCGAGCCTTAGACCAGCGCATTACACTGGTGAATTGCGCTCCGCCCCTCGTTTCTACTTAGTGTCAACTGGGAGGAGGAACCGGAGTTCTTCTTCCGATTTCAGTGAAATACTCATGTTTCGCAGTTTTGCTCGAAATTCGCATTCGTCGTTCCGCAGTTGACTTGGGTGGGCGCCTGAGGATATTGGAAACCCACCCACCTTCACTACATAAGACGTAGACAGGAAGGCTCCTGTCGCGGACCTGACAGCCAGAGGACTGCGCGGCCTGGTGCCCTTTCTGCGGCGTTGCCCTACTTTACCTACTGTTTCTGAGCCTGTTCCCCAGTCGGCTGGGGAGGTTCTGGACTTGCTGGCTTGTTGACTTGTCTGTTAATGGCATCCGCGAAGTAGTGGCCTGTAACAACCACGTTGACTTTCTTGACCCCTTTCACCTGTGTAAGGTTATCACGTATGTCCTGAGAAATCTTTAGCGCAAAGACGGGTGGACAAAATTGGGTGGTTGCGTGATACTCGACATCGACTTCCCCGTCCTTCACATTCAACTTGTCAATCAGGTTCATTTCGGCTATCGGCATGCCTATCTCTGGGTCAACCACTTTTGAGATCTGTTTCTGAATCTCTCTCAGGTCCACCTGCTCTACTGACACGGCTAGTCTTTGACAAACGTTCGATTTCTGCTATAAAAGATTGCCTCGTCGGGCAACAACCTCCGGTATGTTTACGTCTGAGCTCCAAGTGGCAGGCCCATGAAGCCAGAGACCGTCCTGAAATCCATTGAAAGGGAAGCCACAAAGAAGGGATTTCCCATCATTGGCCCTCACAGGGGGATCTTCCTCGATGAAGTCGTAAAACATTACCGACCGACCAAGATACTCGAAGTCGGCACATTCGTTGGGTATAGCGCTATCAGGATGGCTAGATTGTTAGCAGAGGGGAGCCTCCTGACCTGCGTGGAGCTCAATCCTGACCTCGCGCGAGTCGCGATGTCGAACATCGGCAGGGCAGGCCTAGGGGACAAGGTCCACGTCCTCGTGGGCGACGCAAAGAAGATCCTTCCCGAGCTGAAGGGAGGTTTTGATATGATCTTCTTGGACGCGGACAAACGCGAGTACCTCGACTACCTGAAGTCGTGCGAGCCGTTTCTCCGCCCTGGCAACGTCGTTGTTGCGGACAACGTGAAATCTCATCCACATGAGCTTGCAGGCTACCTAGACTACGTTCGCAGGTCCGGGAAGTTCAGAAGCGAATACAGGGAGCCAGAAACCGACTATAGGTACGGTAACAGGACCACAGAACCCGACGGGGTCGAAATAAGCGTCAAGCTCTGAACCCAGTCACCAAATCCTGCCATCCTCTGTCCCCATCGTACGGTCTGTAGAGCCTCACCCTATCGACAAGTCCCGTGTATCTGCTCTTCAGTATCGCGCCAAGCTCTCTCCAGCTGCCTTCGACCACGAACTCATTCAGCATCTCATCGGTGACTTCCGCAGCCATCCTCCGCCACTCACTCTTCATAGAAAGGTCGTGTAGCCTGTCGCATACGTCACCCCAGCCATGAAGATCCATCAGTCTGCGGTAAGTTCGCGTCGAAGCATAGAAGGCAATCTGTTCCCTGTAAGCTTCTCTTACTTGTCGTATTTCTTCTGCAGTGTGTCCCGCGGCAGCGAAGACGGACGCTGCAACTTTTACATCTTCCCTGCTCCTCTTCCCTCTCTGTATCCCAGCTTCTAATGAGGGCAGGACATCTTCTCGAAGATATCGAAGCGTGTGGAGGGGATGGACATGAAGCCCGTCTCCGATCTCCCCCGCGAGACCGCACATCAGCCTGTTGACGCCTGCAATGTAAATTGGGATCTTCGGGTTGGCGATTGGTTCCGGGCTGAAGAAAGGTGTCATCAAGTCGAGTTTGAAATACCTCCCGCTATACTCAAGCTGTCCCCCTGTCTGCCAACTCTGCCACACAGATCGCAAAGCCATAACCACCTCTCTCATCTTTGGGACTGGCGACTCCCACTTCATCCCGAACCTCCTCTCTATGTGGCCTCTGACTTGACTCCCCAATCCAAGGATTAACCTCCCGGATGAAAGGTGCTGCAAATCCCAAGCTGTGTAGGCAAGTTCGGTCGGACTTCTGGTGAAAGCCAGCGCGACCGAAGTCCCCGTCAGGACTCTCCTTGTCGCCGCAGCCACGAGAGCGAGCTGAATGAACGGGTCGTGCTTGGTCTCGTTTATCCAGACACAGTCGAAGCCACATCGTTCTGCGCTCACTCCAACCGAGGCAGCATCTGCAGGGGATTCAACAGAGATCTCAGCATCGATGTTCATGCCCATATCACTTCCGAAGAATCACAAGTCAACGCGCCAATGAAGGTGACTCTTAAGCACGGCCTGACAAGGTGTCCAGCCTTGGCCCGAAGTGAACAGTCATGCAAAGTCCCCTGGATGGACCCGACTCGAAGAACGCGATTCGGTGAGATATTTCAGGCTGAATGTATGTCCTCGGCTCATCTCTGTGTTGTGACACCAGGTACCAATCGAGAGATTCGTCACACAAAAAGGAGTCTTTACACGTGTGCTCGGAGGAGCTAGGTTCCAGACTTGGACTATTTCGAGGCAGTTCGGGAAGGTAGAACCAGGGTCCAAAAAGCAGTTGATGTGCTTCAAAGAACTGCAGGACCCTCCTATCCCATGCTGTTCCTGAAAGTTGGAAGCGATACATGGACTCCGGTGGGGGAGGAGATACTCTTCGCACTGGTCCCTGGGAAGTCAGGGACAGCGGCTGTATCTATTTGCGACTGCGAAGGGAACGCCAAGGCAATGACTCCTTGGGTTCCAACGGCGAAGGCGGAGGAACATGCTAGGTCGCTGTTGGCGACAGGGGTGGCGAAGTTCGAGGGTGTTGTCCGACTGCCGATTTGAGGGGCGACTTTATTAACGAGAAGGACCGTCACATCTATTGCTCCAACTCTGCACGGCTCGCCGCTCTGAGGACTC
>CAZHNH010000090.1:0-3513 GCA_964533695.1 uncultured Nitrosopumilales archaeon
TGGGTTGGATGATACGCGTGGGATTCATCCCATCCCCGCCACCGGGGATGGGATCGGCCATTGCCATGCAAAGAGCACCGGAGACAAAAAGCATATAGTGGACGTCGAGGGCAGGCGCGCGAAAGCGATTTGTCAGAAGAAAGAAGAGTTCCCACGGGCGTTCCAGGACTCGATCCGCTCATTCAAGGAGGGTTTACGCGGGGCGACTTCGTAATGCTTGTAGGAGGAATCGGTACTGGTAAAACCATCCTCTCTTCAGAGTTCGCATACAGTGGCGCCAAGGACATCGGGGAGCCCGCTATCTATGCAACTTTTGAGGAGGATGCAGCAAGCCTGCGGCGTAACATGCTGAAGCTCGGCATTGATTTCAGAGCCTTGGAGGATTCGAAGAAAGCGCGGGTGCTCGACTTGGAAGCATTGGAAGGTCGAGGGATGGGTTCGAACATAGATACCATCCTATCTGCTGTAGACGAGATAAAGGCGAAGAGACTGGTGATAGACTCGCTCACCGCTTTTCTGAGCGGTGCAACGGGCAAGTTCGACTACAGTTTCTTGATGCACCTGATCTACAAGACGCTGAAGAGGGAGAAAATAACCACCGTGGTGACTGTCAGCAGGTTTGACAAGCAGACCGAATACTCACTAGGACTGGAGGAATTCGTCGCCGATGGAGTCTTCTACATGGAGAATTACTTGGCTGACAATATGGAACTCAAGACCAGGTTCATGGTGAGGAAATTGCGTGGCACAGAACATTCTAGGAAATATCACACCGTGGTATTCTCTTCAAAGGGAATTGAGATTCTCCCGTACACGGTCTGACCTGCCAGCCCGAGGTGGCGGGAGAAGGGATTTCATGCGGAAAGGGACAAAAGCCACATATCTCAAAGCGTTCCCTCGTATATCGTCTTGAGAAGGTTAGCCGTCCTCTGGTGTTCAGCTGTAGTGCTGCTTCTTGCAGCGGGTGGGAGCCCAGTGTTCGCTTGGCCTGGCCACCAGAGTGTCTCGCTCGCCCTTACGGGTGGAGTAATCTCCCCCGGCGTCCAGTCTTACTCTGAAAGCGGCGGCCAACTGGTGGCTGCGTATCTTGTTGGCAACTCCGTTTCGCAGATGGGTGCCAGGGTGTTCTACAGCCTTAACGCGGTTGTCTCTGGGCTGACTGCTTCAGGATCTGCCTTCTTCACCATGACGTCCTTCACGTCACCTGGCGGTAAGCTGATGGTGACGGCGTCAATCACTATAGACAGCATGACGCCAGCAGTCCTGTTCCCCCTCGGGTGCACCCCGGGAACTAACTGCGAGAGCGCAATCCCGGCGATGTTCAATGGGACGGCTCAGCTTCAAGTGAACGACAACGGCGTGGTCTCCACTTCCAGTGTGGGCGTCGGCATAGAGTCAGCCTACCTTAATCCGTTTGGCGGACCGATAGTCATGGCCACTGAAGGGAACGCAGTCGTCATCGTGGCAACATACTCGCAGGCAAGGATCCAGTGGACGAATGTAGAGATGGGCGGGACTTTGACGGGTTCATTCGGCGGCCAGCAAGTCACGGGGAGCTTTGGGATGGTTGTCAACTCGAGTGAGGACCTCAGGGCTGGGATTGAAAGGGACCAAGGATCGATAGTGTTCACAGGGATGAGTGTTTCGACTGATGACTCGAAGGGCACTTTTGGAGGACTTTCAACAATTCCACGAAATTCAGGCATACCCTGTCCTGGTCCTGGATTCCCGGCCGGCACCTGCAGTCTCACGGGACTCCAATCGTTTGGGCTGTTCTCGCAGCTGACCGCAGGCGGCCAGTTTGTCTCTGGTCAATATGCTACCTCTTGGGGAGTGCCCGCTGTGTCATTCACGAGTAACATTTCGGCAGTGCTGAAGTGATTTCTTGTACAGGGGGCAATGAAACTGGCCATTGGTGGCCGAATCAAAGGCAAATTTGGTTGCCTATCCCTGTCTAGGCCACAAACTATTATATCGCTTTGGACTGACATCTACAGCTATGGTAGACGCGCCGGAAGCGTATCATTGCCAAATCTGTCTTAAGCCCTTCGCGGACAAGACCGCGGGGGTCGAACACCTCAGACTTGAACACGAACTCCTGGAAGTGGCTTCCTACGCCGCCTCCACAATGATGCAGGAGCAGGACAGAGACAGCATCGCAAGGGAATTCAACAAGCAGCTAGAGCACATCAAGAAAGAGATCGCAAGCGGATGAGCACTGATTTCCCGAAAGTCAACACTATTTGTTGACTTTGTATATAGATTCAGTGTCCTAATGATTGAAATACTGAGGATTACTTCAATTCGAAATCGAAGTTGCAAAGAGTAGTCGGTCTTGTCATCGTGGCCGCTGTGCTGCTTGTCTTTCCTGCGATTCCCTTCTCCGGAGCCGTTACGTCGAGCATTCCATCCCAGGCAGTCGGGCTCGTCGTCACTGTGATACCTCCGAGGCTCCCGGCCGACAGCGGGACCTATGGCGCAGTTGTTATTTCTCTCGTCGATCCGAATGGCCTCCCATCGGCGGCCATTTCCAACGTGACCGTGTTCTTAACATCGTCACAAACGAACATCGCTTCCGTCCCGAGCGAGATCAACATCACGGTTGGAGATGAGTATGTGGTGGCTGACGCGACCACCACCTTGACCCCTGGTTCCACAACCATTACGGCTTCGTCGCATGGCCTCAATTCTGCTTTCGCTCAGCTGACGACAGCCACTCCAAGCGGATACCCCTCGTCCTTGCTAGTCTTCGTCTCACCATCAGGTCTGCTAAAGCGAGCAGATACTGGTATCGTGAGGGTCGAAGTGGTCGATGGCTCAGGGGCGCCATCGAAGGCGTTGACTCCGATTGTCGCTCACCTATCTTCGTCGAACACCACTGTCGCTACCTTGCGCGAGACTTCGTTGACCATCAATCCGGGGCAAATCTACGCGACGGGCACTTTTGCAACAAGTTCAAACCCCGGCCAGGCAGTGATTTCAGCATCCTCGACAAACTACACTTCGGGATACGCACTGGTAACGGAAGTGAAATCACAATCCTCACCACCTGACAAGCTCGTTCTTCGGCTGGTCCCTGGCACCCTCCCGACAGATGGCCTGACTTACGAGGCACTGCAGGTCGGTCTTGCGAACAAGACCGGAGGACCGGCAGTATCGACGTCAGACACTATCGTCCAACTATTCTCTAGTTCGCCAGGGGTAGTCTCCGTGTCGCCCTTCGTCATGATTCCGGCCGGGAACATCTCGGTTCTTGCCAACCTCACCTCGAGTTCGCTCCAGGGGAATTCCATCATCACTGCGTCTTCTTCGTCTCTGCTGCCGGACAACATCACGGTCGGAACGGTCATCCCCGCCCCTTCCAAGCTTCAGGCTTATCTGGCCCCGCCCTCCACTTTTGCGTCTGCTAGCGGTAACCGTCCGATCCTCGTGGTCCAGCTTCTGGACAGCAACGGCAACCCCGCTCGTGCGAGAATCACTACGAACATTACTGTAACTTCGACGAACAGTTCG
>CAZHNH010000091.1:0-8307 GCA_964533695.1 uncultured Nitrosopumilales archaeon
TATGACATGCAGTACATCTCGGCGCATAGGAATCCGAACGCCCTTCGTGATTACATATCTGGTTCCAAAGCAATGGTCTTCGTTGGGATTGCAGGGCTTGCGGCACATCTCCCCGGAGTCATAGCGTCTGCGACCATACGACCAGTAATTGGAGTGCCTGTGGGAGTGAAACTAGGAGGTCTTGACTCGCTACTCTCCATTGCCCAGATGCCCCCTGGAGTACCCGTGGCAACGGTCGGCGTAGACAACGCGAAGAATGCCGCAATCCTGGCTGCCGAAATCCTAGCCCTCAGGGACCCGAAGATCGCGGCCAAACTGGAAGCGATGAGGAGAAGCTGGATATGACTCCACAATCCGCCAAATTCGTCCGGTCTGGAAAGGTGAAGGACATCTACGAACTTGACTCAGGACATCTAGTGTTTCACTTCACCGACCGCGTCTCAGCATTCGACGTGATTTTGCCCTCTATGATCCCGAGAAAGGGAGAGGTCCTTTGCAGGCTGGGGGCATACTGGTTCGAGACGTTGGGTGTAAAGAATCACATGACAGGACTCGAAGGAAAGGACAGGATGGTTGTCAAAAAGCTGCAGATGATTCCAATAGAGAGCGTCGTGAGGGGGTATCTCTATGGAAGCCTGTACGAAAGGGTGCGTGCCGGCGAGGTTCGTCTTCGGGATGCGACCGAGTTGGCGGCTGAGCTCCCTGAGCCTTACTTTGACCCTACGACCAAATCGGACATCAAGGATGTTCCCATCACAGAATCGGAGATCCTTGAGCAGAAGAGGACGACAAAGGCTGAACTTGAGGAGGTAAGAGAGTCGTCAATTTCAATATACAGGAATCTTGCCGGAGCAGCGAAACGAGCAGGGTTCATAATGGCCGATGTCAAGCTCGAGTTCGGAAGAGATGAGGAGGGCAGAGTCGTGCTGGCTGATTCCATTGGGCCGGATGAGTTCAGGCTTTGGCCCGCCGAATCATACAAGGTGAGCCGCATGCAGGAGAGCTATGACAAACAGGTAATACGCGACTGGCTCAACGAGGTTGGTTACAAGAAGAGCCTCGACGATGCGAGAAAGAACGGGTCACCCCTTCCAGACCCCCCCACGCTTCCTGCAGTTCTGGTATCTGAGGCGGGCAGAAGATATGTTGAAGCTTATGAGAGATTGACGGACCGCAAGTTCTGATACGCGGTGCTGAGCAACGGCGAAGAACGCTTACGCAAGGGCGGGAGTCGACGTCAAGAAGGTGAAACACCTCCAGCGTCTCATGGCAGCTACGCTGGAACAGACATTCCATAACAGGCGATCAGGAGTGGGAGCGCCACTAATGGGAATTGGCCACTACGCGGGACTCATCGACATCGGAGGTAGGCTGGCCCTCACCCTTCACACGGATGGGGTCGGGACCAAGGTCCTAATCGCACAGGCGATGAGGAAGTACAACACCGTTGGAATCGACTGCGTCGCGATGACTGTCAACGACCTGATCTGCCTCGGTTCAGAACCCATCGCACTACTGGACTATCTCGCACTTGAACGGGATGATGGTTACTTGGTCAAGGAGGTGACCAAAGGGCTCGTCAGAGGGGCAGAAGTCGCAAAAGTTCCCATCGTCGGAGGCGAGACGGCGATCCTTGGGGAAATGATCAAGGGAACTGGAGGTCAGGGGTTTGACTTGGCATGTATGGGTGCTGGGATTGTAAGGAAGGATAGGGTGATCAACGGCTCTGCAATCAGGCCAGGGGACACCATCGTCGGCCTCAAGAGTTCTGGCCTCCACTCGAATGGTTACACGCTTGCTAGGAAGATCTTGATGGCAAGACACTCGCTTAACGAGCCCATTCCCAGTCTGGGGCGGACGCTGGGAGAAGAGTTACTGACTCCGACGGCGATCTATGTCCACCCTGTGCTCCAGATGCTCCGGAGGGTAGAGGTCCATGGAATCGCCCATATCACTGGCGGAGCATTTACGAAGCTAACAAGGCTAACGGAGCGAGGAGGCCTTTCCTTCCGACTTGAGATGCCTGATTGCCTTCCTATCTTTACGATGCTCTCGGAGGAGGCTCACCTTTCCGTCAAAGAGATGTACTGTACTTTCAACATGGGAATCGGACTCTGTGTCGTCTTGCCTGGTGATCAAGCTGAGGAGGCAATGAGGATTTGCAGGAGAGAAGGAGCCACTCCGACTATGATGGGGAACGTTACCAGTGGAAACGGCGTCTTTGTAGGAAAAGTGCGACTGATATAATCTGTGCAGTTAACGACGAGTAGGCATCTTCACCCAATACACACGGTTGCACCCAGCGTTGCCTTCCCTTGCAAGACTTATCCGCGAAGTGCCCAAGCGGACGGATTGGCGATCCTCGTGGGCAACAAAGACGACTCGTACGACTCTTACCTCGAAGCCATCGAATACGTTGAATCTTTCCTTCCAGCCACAGGCTTCGAGAGGTGGAAACTAATCTTGGACAGGTTTGCGAACCCTCATGAGAAGTTCAGGTCTGTGCACATAGCCGGGACTTCAGGCAAGGGATCCGTCGCATTGATGACGGGAGAGATCCTTCGTTCAGCGGGTTTGCGTGTGGGAGTGCACGTAAAACCCTATGTTCAGTCGGCGACCGAGAGCATCATAGTCGATGGTAGGTACGTTAGCTGCGCCGAATACGTCAGGCTGATCGAAAGGGTCAAGCCGGTAATGGCGAGCATGACGACAGAACTTTCAAACAGATTCGGGCCAGTGACGTGGAGTGAAGTGACAAAGATCTTGCCACTTCTCTGCTTTGCGAAGGAAGGGGTTGACTTCGGAGTTGTCGAAGCAGGCGTGGGGGGGCGGGAAGACCTTACGAACGTATTGAAACCTGAGGTCTCTGTCATAACGAGCGTAGGCATGGACCATGCTGAGTTGCTAGGCGGAACCATCGACATCATTGCTCACCAGAAGGCAGGGATCATAAAACATGGAGTGCCATCCGTAACTGCGGTTAGACAAAGGAACGCACTCGAAGTAATCTTAACCGAAGCAAAGCAGAAAGGGTCAGAACTCTCGGTGATAGGGAGGGACTTCGGAATCAGAGTGCGGAGGGTGGGCCTGAATCAGACCGAGTTCGACTTCAAGTCAGACGGACTGAAGTTAGAGAGGGTGATAGTTGGGATGGCCGGCAGGTACCAAGCAGCTAATGCTGCAGTTGCCATAAGGGCCGTCGAGAAACTGGCGAATAGCGGAGTTCATGTGACTGAGACATCGATAAGGGCAGGACTTGGTGGCGCTCGTCTCCCCGGACGGTTCGAACTCGTACAGGAGAAGCCAGCGGTGGTGCTCGACGTGGCGCACAACGTGCAGAAAATCGGCGTTCTCGCAAGGCTATTAGACGAGGTTTTCCCAGACAGGAAGGTCACCTTCGTCGTCGGGTTCTTGGAAGGGAAGGATGCGAGGAGGATGGTCGCCCTGCTTGCCAGAAAGGCCAGGCACATCATCTTCACAAGCCCTTCAGTAAGAGGGAAGAAGCCGATCGATCCGGGGATGCTAAAGAAACTGGCAGAGAAGATGACCAGAGCTACGACACTCGTCGACCCGGACGCCATGTCGGCGGTGGACAGGGCTCTGTCACTTGCGGGAGACCGAGGCATCGTCTGTGTTACTGGCTCGCTTTATCTTGTGGGGAAGGTCAGGGGAAGGTGGTACGACGAGAAGGAAGTTACCGAAAGACGAACATCTTATCCAGAATAACTTCGCTCGCACGCCTTGACATACGGCCTGATGCTGCCGAAGGGCGGGGCAAGCGCTCAGTTGCATGCTCGAAGGTTAATTACGTCCACGAGACGACGGTGACAAGCTCTTGCCCAAAATCAAAGTCGCGATGTACGGGCTCACTAGTGAAGGATACAGGCTTGCGGCTGATCTCGTCGACAAGGCGCAGGTAACGATAGTGGATGAGACGCTGCAGATGGCGATGGACGTCGATCAAGCCTTCCTGAAGAAGAACCCGAAGCTCTCCACCTTGATGGCAGGAGAGCCGTTGCTTAACCTGAAACCCGTCGGCCAGGTCCTATCGGAGGCGCAAGTGATCTTCTTCACCCCAAAGCTTCGCCGGCCATCAGAGGAGTCGCTCATTGAAGCGAACTCGAAAATGAGGGACTTGGCGAAGTACCTCTTGAAGGGCGTAACCTTGGCCAACACTCTCCCTGCTGGTCCTGGCGGCAATTCGGAGAACATCATGCTCGTAGAGAAGCAGACTGGGCTGACGATAGGTGCAGGCCTAACCTATGCTTACTTACCGCTGAGGCCTCAGGAATCAAAGCCTGCAGTTGTATCCACGACGGGGCTCCCCGAGGGGAGCCCTTTCCGTGTCATGGGATACGATGAGACCTCGCAGAATGTCTTCTCAGCTGAGCTGGAATACGCAGGTGCAGTGCTTGAATCCGCTATTGCTTGGGTCACCGAAATCGAGTTAGCAAGGAGAGCAAGGGAAGCGAAAGTCACACTACAGAAAGCATCCGAAGTCTACATAGACGACTTCACGAAGTATCTCTACGAGTTGAAGGCGATCCAGTCAAGCGAGGAGACTGGAGAGTCGGTGTCGTACCTTGCCGGCGCCACGCAGAAGGGGGTGGAGAATTACATCAGATACGTGGTGGATGAGACTAGAGAGTTGCTGAAGGAAAAGGAGTTGAAGGCGAGCAGGACCAAGATTGACCTAGTCTGGACCCTCGATAGGTACGAGATGCGCGGAGAAAGGCAGCAGGTCGCGGAAAGCATCCAGCAGAGACTTAGGGACTACGTTACTGACGTTAATGTGATTTCAGGCTCGGCGCTTAAGGGAGGAACTGAAGTCATTGACCCGCTCAAACACAATGTCCTGATAGCCTGTTCAAAGGAAGACCACGAAGCGGCGAAGCAGGCGAGGAAAGGACGCAGAAGCGTCGACATGACACTGGTGTCTGCAACACCTGCCTTGAAGAGGGAGTGATTGCGAAATAAGCCTATATCGCGCGGCAAGGAGGCGCAATTGAAAGTGGTGCGAATTGGCGTCGTTGGGACGGGTGGATGGGGAAAGAACCACGTTAGAGTCCTGAACGAACTCGGATGCCTAGCTGCAATCTGCGACATCGACAAAGAGAGACTGGCCGAGTTCTCCAAGAGATACGCTGTTCCTGGATACACTTCGCTAGAAGAAATGCTCAACAGCGAACACCTAGATGGCGCTAACATCTGTACCCCTGCATCGACTCATCTCGCCATGGCCACGAAGACTCTTTCTGCAGGAGTCAATACATTCGTCGAGAAGCCGATGACGACGACCTCAGCCGACGCGGAAAGGTTGCTCGATATTGCAAAGTCGTTCAACAGAACGCTTACGGTCGGGTTCATTGAGAGATTCAACCCCCCCATCACAGAGCTGAAGAACACAATCTCCGACAAGAGCATGGGGGACCCTATCCTATTGGAGTTCCACAGGGAGAACAGAAGGGGAGATGCAATAGTGGACGTCGGGATAGTGAAAGACGCGTCTGTTCACGACATAGACACGGCGAGATGGCTGTTCGCAGAGGAACCAAAAGTTGTGTTCGCCCGGGTGGGTGCCCTCTATCCCCCACTCCAGCATGAGGACTTCGCGACTATCTTGCTGGGGTTCTCTGGGAACAAGACTGCATTCCTCGTGACAAACTGGATAACTCCCAACAGAGTGAGGACGCTGACAGCAGTCTTCTCTGGGGCAGTCATCGACGTCGACTTCGTCACTCAACAGACGAGTGTCCACGAGAGGAACATGACGACTGTCCCAAGCAGGCCGTTCCAAGAACCCCTTACCCTTGAACTCAAAGAGTGGGCGGCTGCGCTTTCAGAAGGCCGCAAAGCGCTTGTCACTGGAGAGGATGGGTTGAAGACAACGAAGGTCGCGGAGGCAGTTCTGGCATCCAGCTCATCAGGTACGCCGATTTATCTGAGCTGATAGGAAAATGAAGAGACCCATCAACACAGTCTCCCCCGATGCGAAGATCGGAAAGAACGTCAGGATATGGAATTACGCCTACGTCGGTTCGAAGACGGTCATCGGGGACAACGTGAAGATCGGATCGCTCGCTCACGTGGATTACGACGTAAGAATCGGGAGCGGCACGAAAATTGAGGGGAGCGTGTACATACCGCCGATGTCGAGGATTGGGAAGAACGTCTTCATCGGGCCCGCAGCGGTTCTCACGAACGATCCATACCCCCCGAGCAAGCGAATGATAGGAGTCACTATTGAGGACGGCGCAGTGATAGGGGCGAGAGCGGTGATCAAAGCAGGGGTTAAGATCGGAAGAGGTGCAGTTGTCGCAATGGGAGCAGTCGTCACCAAGGATGTTCCGAGTGGGAAGGTGGTGATGGGCGTTCCCGCGCGAGTTGTCTACACTCGCAAGGAGTTTGATGTCAAGATGAGGGAGTGGGAGTCAGGTTCCTAAGCCTCGACCTGACGTAAATGCGCGTCAGGGATAATATCACCACTAACCAGAGAACCCCTAGACCAAAGGTCAATCCAATTTTCAGGGTTGTAATGCCCGTGTATTCGCCCAAGCCGTGAGGAACGGGACCGAGGGGGACGATGGCCATGAAGAAGAGGTATGTTTCGGCGATTATCAGAATGAAGGCAACAACTTCTATTCCTATCAGAGCAGCGCCTCTCACTTCAGACCACCCACGTCAGTACTGAGATAGCGCCCGACAACAGGCAGGTGACCGCTGTGAGGACGAAGACCTCTCTGACAATATCCTTTTCGCCAAGTGGGCCCGAAAGCAGGATAAGTCTAATCAGAGTGTTCGGGGCAGATGGCTCTACGGAGGCATAAAGCATTCCATCATTGCCCAGGCGTGTAGGCCTTGAAGCCATTTTCCTTCTTTCGACGAATCCTCTCGCACTCGAGAGGGTGTAGAACGAGTTGAGGATTGCGGGAACAATTGCGATTATGGCGGCGATCTCCACCCCACTTGTTATCGCCAGGGTTGCGAACATCGAACCGAACATCAGAGCCCCACTGTCTCCGTCGAAGGCGCGGGACGGATATCTATTGAAGACAAAGAACGCGGCCGAAACCCCGACAAGTGGAAGCACTGAGGCAACTCTGACAAGCGAAAATCCGGGATGGAAAGCGGCGTGCAGGGCTACACCGAAGAGAAGTGCCACTGACGTCATCAGAGTAAAGCCCGATATCTGGCCGTTGAAGGAATCCATCATGTTGAATGCGTTTGCGACTATCGGAAAGGCTGCGACCGCCAACAACGTGTACAGTGTCAAGTGGGCCCCAATCGTCCCAAGGAGTGGAAACGCCAGACGGGGCACGTAAACTCCAGACCGAAACGTAGCCGCACCCAATAATGGAACTGCCGCAAGAAGCAGAAGGAGGGGTTTCGTCTTTCCCCCGAGCACATAGAGATCGTCAGTAATCCCGACAACGAAGGCAATTGCAGCCGCGCCAACTACGACCAAGGGAATGACGGAGCCATATGCAAAGTAGACAAAGGCCTCCCCTCCAACCACGCCCAGGAACAGGAGCGGGCCTACCGGACACGGAATCTTGGTGGGTGGGATCTTATGAACATCGTCAGCTACTCTCCCCAATCTGACAAGGTACTTCATGAAACCAGGCATCAAAAGGAGCACAAGAAACAGTGGAATGAGAAATGAAACCAAGATGAGCGTAGCGTTTTCTAGAAGAGGGATCATCTCTGGCGACCCGAGAGGACTTTCCGTTTAAACGGTTTCGAGAGCCCCGCTTCGCTGCTTCAATGTTATATATGGCCCTAGCTGACCGCATTCATACATGAACGTGAGTGACCTGCGCGACGGCATGAGAAGGGTCGACGCTGAGGGGGAGATTGCCGAGATGTCAGAACCTCGGACTGTGAATCTGAAGAGTGGAGACCAAGCACGCGTCGTGGACTGCATGCTGAAGGACGACAGCGGACAGATCAAGCTGTCTCTTTGGGATGACCAGATTGACATGGTGAAGCAGGGCTCGAAGGTCAGAGTGACAAACGGCTACACGAACAGCTTCAGAGGCGAAGTAAGGCTCAACGTCGGCAGGTATGGAAAGCTAGAAGTTCTCGAATCCTGAGGCAATGTCCTGCTGCATCCCGTTGAAGGGATGAAGGGCTTTGGGTACCGGCGGGTTCTTTCTGAGAAAGTTAAGGGCGGGATTGTTTGAGAGACCGACAGGGTTCGTCTGGGTCGAGGAAGGAAAACTCGCGGGGTCAGGATTTCCCGCTTCAAGAAACCAACTGAGATGGCTTCGAAACCAACGTATTAATTCAATCTTGACACTTACAGAA
>CAZHNH010000092.1:0-4133 GCA_964533695.1 uncultured Nitrosopumilales archaeon
TGGAACGCCTCTACAACTTCCATCGGAATAGGATTGAACTTCCACTGATTAGGATTCCTTGTGAACATCTGGAAGGTAGTGGCACCGACCTCGAGCGCGCGGTCGAAGGCCAAGTCTAGCGACCCCGCGCTTGAAATGTGAAGGCCGACTTGTGAGTCTTCCATCTGCAAAATAGGCGGAGAGTGGGTTTATGGGCGTTTCCGACCGCAACCCACACTCTTGTCTCGTCTTCTCGCTTAGCGCTTCTTCGTCTTCGGTTTCAGTGATGCCTTGGAGGCGGTCGTGCTTCTCACCGGGGCGGTCCTGCGTCTGTAAGTCCGGGTCGGCTTGGAAATCGACGGGGCGCCGAATGAAGTGGTGGGTGGAGCAGCATATTGCACGGGTGCGGGAGCGGGCTGCACGGTCTCGTAGATGGGTGTGACTGGTGACGGAGCAGGCTCGGCCACGGTCGTTGCCACCGCAGCCGGAACCCCCACTGCCTGCTCCGTCGTCGGAGCATAAGTTTCGCTCGCAAGGGGACCTTCGAGCGACGTCATCGGTTCGATGGACGCTTTCTTCTTACGATGTCCCAAGTAGCCCTTAGGTGCCGCATAAAGCACAGCGACAACGCCTACGGAGACGCCAAGCAAGACAGTCGCTAATTCAAGGACCATTGCCGATGTTGATACACTTCAGGTGGACTCTTCTAATCAGGAGTCAAACATGGTATACAAAGGAATCAGGTTCTCTGAACCCGTAATCCGCACCTTCACGTGAGTATGCGAGGGGGAGACTGCGGCAGGCCCAATATTGCTTTTATACTTGAGAGCACCGATTTGGCAGGAGCATGATGCAGGTTCAATATGAGAAGATCTGCACTGAGATGTACAAGTTCGACAGGCGCGTTAGGTATGCCGCAATTCTTGATGAGGTGGGCCGACAGATCGCCGGGGGAATGAGAAAGGGTATACCGTCACTCGAGCCCCAGAGCGAAGACCTGCGGCTAATCGCCAATATTACAATTCAACTCAGCACAGACAAGACTTGGGACAAATACTTTGGGCGCAGCCAATACACATTCATCAAGAGGGAAAAAGTGAACATTCTGACTTTCAGCCTTGGGAACAAGCTTCTGTTGGTCTCGACTGAGCCTGACTTCACTCTTCAGCAGGCGCAGGAACTCCGCAACCAGATAGTAACGAATCACTCGGCCGAGTTCATATAGGGAAAAGAGTTAGGTCAGTTAAGACCTAGCTCAGGGAACTTCGCTTGCGTCAGTCCCAACTCATTTTGGAGAGTGCGTATCCTTTCGGCGTATTTCCTCATATCCGCCGAGTTGTTCTGAACCTTGGCGACCTTGTAACCTCTCCAAGCCTTCTTCAGGGCGCCCCATGTTTGACCTTTGCTGTATTGCGACGTGTATATTCACCTGAATGAGGTTGCTCTCTCATGATATTTAAGGTTCTACGCTAGGAACGCACTTCAAAGGGGACACTATTCCCGTTGTGGTCGTAAACCCCTACCTGTAGGTAACTTGCATATGGATACCCCATTATCACCATTATCTTTCCCGTGGCGTGCAGTCTGTCTTCATGCGAAGGTGTGGCGTTGCCCGAAGGATGGGAGTGTGCTACTCCGAGATAGGAAGAGTCAATGGGGAGCATGAACCAATTGAAGGACGAGTAAGTGTGAGCATGGACGGCCGCGGGAGGAATCATCACACTCGTGACCTCTACTACGCCTTTCTTTGATTTGCCACGCAAGAGTAGAATTCCCTCGTTTGGATATGCCATTCTCGAATACGTCAGAAGGCTGTCCATGACTTGGGAAGTGAAAAAGACTTTCTGTACTGTCAAGACAGATTTCCTACTTTAGTGAACCCAGGAAGTTGTTGACGACCAGTTTTCCTGCGGGGTTGTCTTTGGTGTAGCGTTCCGGGTGGAATTGCACTCCATAAAGCGGATGTTTTCTGTGTTTCATGGCTGCAATGGGACTGGTCTCGCTAGAGGCGAGCTTCTGAAAGCCTTGGGGGAGCGCCTTTACGATTTCATGCCTCGATTCGAGGAGTGAAACCTCTTTCGGAAGCCCCACGAACAACGGATGATCGATGAGAACCTTAGTCTTCACGAACCTCAGTACATTCTCGGCATCCGTGATCACGGCGGATCCAAACGCATGGGCGATTAATTGGTGGCCGAAACAGACACCCAGGACAGGGACGCGCGCGTTCATTACAGCCTCGGCTTCTCTCCTAAACTTCTCCTGAGTGTCTTCCCTTGACATCATGTCTGGTGAACCGCTCAGGACCACGCCATCGAAATCGCAGAACCTTGACATGAGATTCTCGTCCCAACGGGTCGTTGTCACGTCGCCACCATTGTCGACTATACAGCGTCTTAGCCTTTCGAACCGTCTTGAGGTAGGGTAGTTGTTGACCGCGAGGACTTTGACCAAGGATGGTCAAATCGAGTTTCTTGTGGATTTGAAACTTTCGGGGGAAGGCGGGCAGAGAACAACGAGAGGCGGAGGATCACCAGGTCACCAGGTTTATCCTCAAGGCGGCCTGATGAGGAAAAGGGTTTAAATGTAGAGCCAAGGGCCTCGGACAAAAGGAGCCAAGAAAAAGAAAATGTTTGCACCTTCTGCGGGATACGACAGGGCCATCACGATATTCTCACCCGATGGTAGGCTGTATCAGGTAGAGTACGCTTTGGAGACGGTGAGGCGCGGCAACCTGGCGGTCGGCATCCGTACGAAAGAGGGGATAGTGCTGGCTGTTGAGGAGAAGGGTCGGAAACTTCAGAGCGCCGACACTGTGATCAAAATGTTTCAAATTGACGATCACGTTGGTGCGGTTGGAGCAGGCTACATCCCAGACGCCAGAATTCAGGTGGATAGCGCAAGAGTAATGGCCCAGAGCAACAGGCTGATCTACGACGAACCAGTCGACATTGAGGCAATCGCAAAGCGCATCGCAGACATGAATCAGCAGTATACTCAATACGCAGGCGTAAGACCGTTCGGCGTATCGCTGATAATCGCTGGGGTAGACGAGAGCAACGGCCCGGTAGTCTACTTGGCTGATCCCACAGGGACTTACTCAGGCTTTCATGCTATCGCAATCGGTCAGGGTAGCGATCAGGTCAATGACTATCTCGAGAAAAACTACGACCAAGATCTGTCGCTGGACGCAGCAGCCACATTGGCAATCGAGTGCGTGTATCTCGTAAGCGAAGATAAGACTGGCACTTCGCACATAAAGGTGGCTGTTGTCGATTCTGTGTCCAAGAAAATGAGGCGTTTGACGGAACTTGAAGTGAGCAAAAGCGCCGCGAACGCCAAGACAAGATCAGACAAACCCGCAGGCAAGAGCTCCTAGGTAACAGAGTTCGCATTTGAGCGGAAGTTTTGGGTACGGAGGCGGGGAGTTCAAGCCCAGAACTAAAGAGCAATCCAAGTTCACGACCGTCAGGCTAACGCTCGGCGGAGAACACTTTGAGATACTAGTGAACCCCGACTCCGCCTTGAGCTACAAGCAGGGGCGAAACGTAGAACCATCACAGGTTATAGCGGTGGACGAAGTCTACGCTGACTCGAACAAGGGCCTCAGGGCAAGCAGCGATAAACTGAAACTGCACTTTGGAACAGACGACCACGCCAAGGCGGCACTTGAGGTGCTGAAGAGAGGAGAATTGAACCTCACGCAGGAACAAAGGAAAAGACTCACCGATGAGAAAAGAAAGGCGGTCGTCGCGATGATTTCGAAGAATTTCGTCGACCCCAAGACATCTCTGCCCCACCCCCCTTTAAGAATCGAGCAGGCGATGCAGGACGCGAGAGTCTCCATAGACCCCTTCAGGGACGTTAACGAGCAGATGAAACTAGTAATCGAGGAACTTAGAGTAATACTCCCCCTGAAGTCAGAGAGGGTCAAGCTTCAGGTAAAAGTTGCAGCTCAGTACGCCGGGCAGACCATAGGAATCCTCAAGAATTTCGGAGACATACTGAGAGAAGACTGGGGAGCGGACGGTGGACTTTCTGCAATAGTAGAAATACCAGCCGGGGGACAGCCTGGACTGCTGGACCGTCTCGGTTCTACGACAAAGGGAGCTGCGCAGGTTTCAGTGGTGAAATAGCAATTTGCCCATGATAGA